>JBJYXQ010000581.1:0-10801 GCA_046260035.1 Anaerolineae bacterium | reverse complement strand
CACCGGTATAGAACATTTATAACAACACTAACAGTTTTTTCACAATATAAAATGGCCGTCGCTCTCGCGACGGCCTTTTCTGAATTTAGGGTTGGGATTGAGTTGGCGGAGTCGCACTTGCACCAGCAGAGGGGATATTAGGACTTACGCAAGCACCATTTTGATAGAAGGAGAGCATAATTGTTGACGCATATACTCATCCAACAGACCGTGCTTAACTTGATAAATAGGGCGTGAGGTTTCGGTCGCCACTTGTTTCAGGCGAATCCAAACTAGAAAGGCACAGCCAATATGATTGCGTTGCACACGTTGGGTACGGCATTGACACTTCTCCACTCCGGTGACCTGTTTGGTCTCGCGGTGAAACTGCCCCACGTTCCAGCGTAGGTCGCACACCTTTTGGGTGGCCTGCGGGTCGTCCACTGTATATGCATTGATTACGTAAGTCCTAGAACTGTTGCAAGAAACAGCTACTGGACCGGAACCCAGCCGTTTTCGACGACGATGTTCTGCCCTTCGGTGCTCAAGGCAAAGTCGACGTACGTTTGGGCGATGGGTTGAGTCAGCGGTCCGGTGAGCAATTGCAGCGGGCGGATGAGGCGATAGCTGCCGTTGCGGACGTTTTCCTCGGTGGGACTGATCCCGTCAATGCTCAGTGCCTTCAACCCGGCTTCAATGTTGCCGAAGCCGACGTAGCCAATGGCGTATGGTTCTTTGGCAACCAGAGCCGCCATATCACCAGCAGTGATGGCAATTTGCAAGCCTGGACTGGCGGGTTCGGCTTTGTCCAGTACGATTTCATCGAATGCACCACGGGTGCCGGAATTTGTCTCCCGGATCACGACGACAATGGGCACATCGGCACCCCCCACGGCTTGCCAGTCGGTGATCTTGCCAAGGTAGATATCCTGGAGCTGGGCGGAAGTTAGGTTCTCTACCGGATTGGCGGCATTGACGACCACGGCTAACACGTCGACGGCGATCTGGTGAACGGTAATGCCCTCGGCTTCATCCGGTTTGAGCTTGCGCGAGGCCATACCGATGTCCACCGTTCCATCGTGAATCGCAGCGATCCCCACCGTGCTTCCGCCAGCGGCGATGTTGAGTTTTAGCTCTGGATAACGTTCATTGAGAGCTTGGCCGATTTGGGCAGCTAACGGCTGTACAGTGGTGCTTCCCGCAAAGGTGATAGATCCGACAATCGGGGGAGACGTAGGGGCAGGGGACGGCGAAGCGGCAGCACATCCAACAAGGATGAACAAACAAAACAGGTTCAATGTAGCTACGCAAGGCTTTCTAGACATAAACAGATCTCCTCGAAAATAACAACTTACAAAATGTAGAACAAATTGTCAGTTTGCTTTACACTTCATCTTCTCGCTGACGAACTACTGGTTACTGGCGGCCAATTTGCAACGGTCGCTGTGACACACTCATCCTGCACATGGGTCAGGCGTTCATTCACACGGACGGCTTGCGCGTAGAGATTGGCGTTTTCCAGAGCAACGCCAAGTTGTGCAGCAAATGACTGGACCCACGGCGCATCTTCAGCATTAAATCCACCGGGCTCGCGATGGGTGAGACAGAGCATGCCGATGACATTGCCATGTGCCGTAATGGGCACCCCCATCCAGGCCCGGTCACCGGACAACCAGGGACGCTGCTGCCACTGTGGTTCCGCCGTCACGTCCGCGATCATCAGGGGTTGTCGCTTTATCTGTAAGCGGTCGTAGATGTCACCGTACACGGTCAACTTTTTGGCCTGTAATCTATACAGGTCACCGTATCCGTATTGCGCCAACGGCTTGAGGTGGTCACCGTCCTCCATCCACAGGGAACTGCGCTCGTACTTGATCAACACATTGAGCGACGCGAGGGCACGACTGGGCAATTCCTCGATGTTGAGACTCCCTGCCATCACCCGTCCGGTTAGCTCGAGCACCTCGGCGATGCGCCGCCGCTTCTGCTCGTCGGCATAGCGTTGCGCGTTGTGCAATCCCATAGCGATTTGGTCGGCAAGCGTGTTGAGCAGGCGAGTCGTTTCCGGCGGGAAGGCGTCGACGATCAGGCTCTGGATTTCCAGCACGCCGAGAACATCCTGGCCAAAAAGCAGCGGCACGGCGAGACCGGCTCGTGCCTGTGGGAGCCAGTCGTGCGTCAGCTGTTGTTCGCGGCTCACGTCGGGAATGATGGCCGCTGTGTGGATTGCAGCTGCGGCACCGACCAGGGTATCAATGCGTAGGGGAATCGTGTACCCTTGACCGTATTCCCCGATCTCGCCGCTGACCTCACGCAGGACCGCTTGTTGTGTCCTTTCGTCAACCGTGAAAAGGGCCACGCGATGGAAATTCAGGCATTGGCGGAGTAGTTGGACGGATGTCTGCATAATCCGGGTGGCATCCGAACTGGACGAGACACTGCGCGCGAGATCGGCTGCCACTGACAGTTCGTGGGTACGGGCTGCGACACGCGCTTCCAAATGTGTATACAGGTCCTCAAGATCGCCAACCATCATATTAAACGAATCGGTTAACGATTCAATTTCATCATTATGCCCGACGTTTAACCAGGAGCGACCGGGCGGAATCACAATCCGTTGGCTGAAATCGCCTTTTGCAATGGCGTCTGCAGTATGGGAGATCTGCTGAATCGGCTGCACCAGAACACGCATCACGGTCGCGCTCAAAACGATGAGCAATCCCGTGGTTGCAACAGTGCTGATGAGCATGACGAAGATGCCGGTAGAGGCGATATGCTGGAGATCGGTAGTGGAGTGGATCAAGAGCAAGTCAACCGGCGTTTCACCTAACATAAGGGATTGTTCGTGTTTGTAGATACCCGTACTGCGTCCCCGTGGAGCATCAAAGGGAAAATTCTCCGAGGTGGCAATCTGCATCAGGGTGGCAGGAGCACTGGACTCCAAGTAGCTCATAAACTGCAGGCCCATTTCAGCCGAAAGACGATAGCGCGCCAGCAGTGACTTGATCTCGCTCTCCAGGTCTAATCCAATGATCACAGTTCCCAGAGCGCCAGGCAAATTAGCGCGGCTGAGCAAGAGCGCCTGGTCGTTGATAACGCGTGCCACCGTTGTACCAGATTTGATCTGACCAAGCAGCGACGTCTCACGGTATAGGCTGGCGAGGAGCAAATTGGTGCGCGGAACACCGCTTGCATTGTAGATTTGAACCAAACCCAACTGAAACCGCTCACGGATGACCACGGCGCGCCGGTTGAGTGTCTCCAGGGTCTCTTCATCATTGGCTGCCAGCGCACGGAGCACTTCTGGATCGTTGGCTAAGAGTTGCGTCGCTGTTTCCAGATCAAGCACACGGGATTGGAGGACTTGGGTGATTTTTTCACTGCTGGACTCAGCCTGGCGACGCAAAAGCTGATTTTGTGTCAGCACAATGCTGACAGTGAAAGCCAGCACGCTGGCGAGCAATGAGATTATCATCAGGCCGATAATTGGCGTGCGGAATTTATCGCGTAGCGTTCGCGGATGGAAAAAGTTCGCTATAGACTGTATAGGTTTTTTCAATTATTTACCCTCTAGGCTATATATAGCCGTTGTATAGCGGCTATATCATCATTCCAAACACAGTATGCCACACAACTATTAAGTGCATTTTAATGCATTGTTAAGATTAGGTTAATCTTTTAGCCGCTAGAACGGCTTTTTTACGGGGTATTTTTGTGATAAGGCTCCGCCTCATCTACAGAAATACCCACAACACATAAAAAATAGTTTCTACCCACTGACAGAAAAACCAATGTTTGGCGGATTTAACATTTCGTTAACATCCCGGTAAACATCTATTAAACTTCGTGCGTTATCCTATAAACGATTACTGATTCAAACATAACTTTCTAAACGTCTATACGCTTTCAAGGGAGTCAAAATCGTTTAGTTTCATATGCGCGGATTAGTCATCAATCAAAACCACTCAACTCAAGAGGTGATGAAGGTATGTTAAGCCGGTTTAAGGATATCCTGGAAGTCATTGAGTATCTGGACGCAACTGGACAAGAAATTGTTCACCGTGTGCCGGAGCAAGGCTCCGGCGAGATCGTGCTGGGGTCGCAATGTGTGGTGCGCGAAAACCAAGTGGCGCTCTTTTTCCGCGATGGGCGCGCGCTCGACATGTTGGGGCCGGGACGGCACACACTGACAACCCTCAACGTTCCGATCCTGGTTAACTACCTGAAGATACCCTTCGGCAGCAAAAGCCCCTTCCGCGCGGAGGTCGTGTTCGTCAATCTGAAAGATTACGTCGATATGCCGTGGAAAGCCCCCAAGCCGATCCCCTACCGCGATGCGGAGTTCGGTATGGTGCGGCTGGAGACAGAGGGTAAGTTTGCTTTCCAGGTTGGACGCCCTCAGCTCTTCGTCAACCAAATCGTGGGGACGCAAGGCTTGTTCAGTACAGCGGATATCGTCACTTATCTGCGTAGCATCATTACCAGCCGTCTGACCGATTTGTTGGGTGAGTTGAAACTCAGCGTGTTGGACGTTGCGGCGCGCTACGATGAGTTAGGTGCCGGGCTGCGGGCACGCGCCTCGGAGGATTTCGAGGCGTTGGGATTGCTGCTGAAAGCGGTCTTCATCACCGGTATCAACGTGCCGGAGGAGGTGGAGAAGGCCATCGACGAGCGGGCCAGCATGGGCGCGATCGGCGATATGCGTTCCTATATGCAGTTCAAGGCGGCGCGCGCGCTGGGCGATGCGGCGACGATGAGTGGCGGCGAAGGCGCATCCTTCGCAGGGATGGGCGTCGGTATGGGGGCCGGCGTGGGCTTGGGCGCAACGATGGCCGGGATGATCGGCCAGACGATGCAAGGGACAATGCCCGCGCAGGCCGGAGCACCGGCGGCAGCCCCCTCTGGGGGTGGGCTGGAAGAGAGTTTTGTATCCCTCAAGCAGTTGGTGGGGCAGCAGTTTACGCTCAGCGACGCGGACAAACAAGACGCGATTGCCGGTCTGGATGCGCTGCTGGCGCAGTTGACCACGCCTGCGACGACGATGGAGACGTTCAAGCAGACGCGTGGTGCCTTGCTGAATCGTTTCCCCTGGCTGGCAACGCCCCTGCAAAACTTGCTAAACAGTCCGGCTGCTTTGCAGATTTTGGGCCAAATCGCGGCCCGGTCGTTCTGAATCGCCGAGGATGAGGGAGTCGTGTGAGTACACCAAAAACAAACTGGATTTTGCTGGCGCTTTACACCTTGGTGACGTTAGGCGTGTTGATCGCCTCGTTCGTGTCGCCGTCGGTGCGTGCGATGGCTTACGCGCCGCTGCGCGACCTGTTGGTTCCGCCGCCCAAGCCCATCGTCGTCTCGGTGCTCTACTCCACCGAAAAAGCGTTGTGGATAGAGGAGGCGGTGGAGAGATTCGCCAAGACGAAAACCCGCATCGGTGGGCGGCCGATTGAGATTGAACTAGAGGCATCCGGCTCGCGGGAAATGTACCTGGCGATCCTGGATGGCAAGCAGCCAGACCTCATCAGCCCGGCCAGTATGCTGCAGATCGCGCTGTTGGAGGATTTGTCCAAGAGCAAGTTCGGGTATGCGCTGGTCAATCCGCAGGACAAGGCGACCTGCAGGCCGGTGTTGACCTCGCCGCTGGTGTTGGTGGCCTGGAAAGACCGCGCGGATGTCCTGTGGGGCGACAATCCCAATGGCAACATGTGGCGGCGGATGCACGACGCGCTCGTCGATCCCAAAGGATGGGAAAGCTACGGTCATCCTGAATGGGGCTACATCAAATTCGGTCACACCAATCCTTTGTCGTCTAACAGCGGCTTCCAAACGCTGGTGTTGATGACGTACAACTATTTCGAGAAAACCCATGGGTTGGTTTCGGCAGATATCTTGGCGAATCCAGAGTACCAGCAGTGGTTGATTGAATTCGAGAGCACGATCTCCAAGTTCGGCGACAGTACCGGCACATATATGAACGAGATCATCTCTTACGGACCAAGTATGTACGATTTCGTCGCCGTATACGAAGCGACGGCTATTGAGCAGTTGGAAAATGCGGTAGGGCGCTATGGCGAATTGCACATTTACTACCCACCCGCGACTTCCTTGAGCGACCATCCATTTTGCGTGTTGCAGGGCGATTGGGTTACGCGAGAAAAGGCGCAGGCGGCGCAGGCTTTCCTGGATTTCCTCACTGAGCCGGAAATGCAGGAGTTGGCATTGTTGGAATACGGATTCCGCCCGGTAGATCCGGCGATCTCTTTGGAACAGTCCGGCAGTCCATTTACCCGCTACACGGCGAACGGCGTAAAACTACAACTCCCACCGGAGGTCGAGACGCCGCGCGGCGATGTCTTACAAACGTTGCTGGACTTCTGGCAGCGCAATGTCCAGCGTTAGTACCCCCCCCCGATCAAGATTGGAGAGTAAAGTACAACTATGAAAATCAAACCATTTTTTATAAGCCTGATTTTGCTTTCAATGTTAACGACAGCATGCAGCACCGGCGGATTCACGCTGGGCGGCAAGAAGGTGACGGTGACCATCGTATACGGTTCGGAAAAAGAAGCCTGGCTGGTTCCACAGGTGGAGACCTTCAATGCCGAAAAGCACAAGATCGCTGACGGCACAGTCATAGACGTCCAGGCTACGCCGATGGGATCACTAGAATCCGGGGAGCAAATTGTCGCTGGCACGCTCAACCCGACAGTGTGGAGTCCGGCATCGTCGGCCTATGTGCCGGTGGTCAGCGATGCATGGCGGCAGTCCCACGCCGATGACCTGGTAGTGGGGACGCCGAAAGACCTGGTACTCAGTCCCATCGTCATTGCGATGTGGCAGCCTATGGCCGAGGCACTCGGTTGGCCCGACAAACCGCTCGGTTGGGGTGACATCGCAGCGTTGGCGACGTCGCCTGATGGCTGGGTCGGATACGGGTTCCCGGAATGGGGAAGCTTTAAGCTGGGGCATACCCACCCCAATTTCAGCAACAGTGGCATCCTTTCAGTTATAGCGGAAGCTTACGCCGGTGCGGGAAAACAGCGCGATCTGACGTTGGACGTTGTGCACGACCCCAAAGTCAAAGAATTTATGGCCGAAGTCGAAAGCAGCATTATCCACTACGGCGAAAGCACCGGCTTTTTTGCGACGCGGATGTTTGAACGTGGTCCATCCTACCTTAGCGCCGCCGTGATGTACGAAAACCTGGTCGTGGCACAGCAGACGAAAGTGCTCAATAACGAAGTCGCGCAAATCCCAGTGGTCGCCATCTATCCCAAGGAGGGTACCTTCTGGAGCAACCATCCCTACATCATCCTTAACGCACCCTGGGTGACGGCGGAACAGAAGGAAGCAGCGCAGCTTTTCCAGGATTTCTTACTCGATAAATCCCAGCAATTACAGGCTATGGAGTATGGTTTCCGCCCTGCCGATCCGAGCATCTCCCTGTCATCGCCATTGGATACCCAGCATGGCGTGGACCCACAGCAGCCGCAGACGGTGCTTGAAGTGCCTTCCGCCGAAGTTATTACAGCGGTCCAGGAGCTGTGGCGCAAGGAAGCCAAGAAACCGGTTGATCTGGTAGTCGTGATGGACGTATCCGGCAGTATGGAGGGTGAAAAGATCAATGCAGCGCGCAAGAGCTTGATTGATTTCGTAAACTTGTTGGATGATCGTGACCGCCTGCAAATCATCCTGTTCAGCGACCAGTTGATCACTCTTACTCCCCTTTCAACGTTGGGGGAGAAGCGGCAGGAGGTGGTGCAGCGTGTCGGCGGCATCATCGAGGGTGGCGACACGCGCCTGTACGATGCAGTGGATATGGCCTACGAAGCCCTGAGCGCTGAAGGCGATACGAGTCATATCCGTGCCATTGTCGCGCTGACCGATGGAAATGATACGGCCTCCGAACTGACCTTGGATCGGTTGTTACAAAAAGTCGGCAATCTGAGCGAGGGCGGCAACGCCACCAAAGTCTTCACCATTGGATTTGGCAGCAACGCCGACAAGAAGATATTAACGCAGATTGCCGAATCAACCGGTGCCAAACAATACGACAGCAATCCTGACACGATCCATGAGATTTACACCGAGATTGCTACGTTCTTTTAATCGGGGATTGAGGATTCGTAATTTGCCATTCGTAATTCGCAAAGGGAGTATAGGATGCGTTCACCGTTGTTAACGGCTATCTTTCATCCGCTTAATATTGTTATGGCGGGACTGGCTGCTTTTGCTGGACTGGTGTCGGCTTGGTGGTTGTTCCCGGTAGGCGTGCTTTTCTGGGGCTTGATGGTCTTCAACGTCGCGCGTGACCAATCCCTGCGCCTCAACTACGCAATGCAGCAACGCGCACCATTGGCTCCGCGTTTCCAACGTTACTTCGATCGCATTGAACGGGCGCAAGTCGGCATTTTCAACACCCTGGCCTCATCGCCCGCGGCGACGCGCCGGGCCTTGCAGCCGGTGCGCGATGAAGTGGATGTTCTTGCCAAGGAAGTCTATGCCCTATGCCAGCGCATGTCGATCCTGGAGAACTACCGCGTCGTGTCACAATCCCACACGAACCTCACGACCGATCTTGAACACATCGACGCAGCGATTGCTCGCGCTGAAGATGACGCAGTCCGACGCGACTACGAGGAATCGCGCCAGGCGCTCTTGGAAAGGCTGGCGAAATTGCAGGCCGTTTCCACGCAATTGGAGCGAGTTGAGGCACAATTGATGTCACTGGCGAATGAAATGGACAGCATTGTGACCGAAGTCGTGCGGCTTCAGGCGGCTGGGGCGGATAGCGCCGCTGCTTTTGTACCAGAATTGCTCACACGCTTGCATCAAGAGACGCTGCAGTTGCAGATCTTTGAACAGGAAGCGACACGCCTGTAAATGACGCTCCTAATTCGTAATTCATGATTCGTAATTCGTGAATGGACTGTTATGGCTCAAAAAATCCTTGTGGTGGAAGATGACCAAGTTTTGCGTGAGACCTTGGCCTACAACCTGGACAAAGAAGGCTACACGGTTTTGACTGCGGAAGACGGCAGCGCTGCTGTCGAAACTACCCGGCGTGAGAAACCAAATCTGATCCTACTGGACCTTATGCTACCGGGCATTGATGGCCTTGAAGTCTGCCGTATCGTGCGCCGGGAGAGCAGCGTGCCTATTCTGATTTTAACGGCCCGCACTGATGAAGTGGATCGTGTGGTGGGATTGGAAATTGGCGCAGATGATTACGTCACCAAACCATTCAGTATGCGCGAACTGCTGGCGCGTATCAAGGCACATCTAAGGCGCGAGCGCCTGATCCGTGAAACGTTGACGCCGCTGCCACCGGTAACTCGTGCGGCCGATTTGAAGCCCCCCTTGTCTTTTGATAACCTGTCTATCGACCTCAATCGGTGCGAGGTAATGTTGGACGGTGATATACTGCCGCTCAAACCCAAAGAATATGAGTTGTTGGCCTCGTTAGCCTTGCACAAAGGTCAGGTGCTTTCCCGTCCTCAGTTGATGCAGAGTGTTTGGGGATGGGATTACAGCGTGGACAGCCGCACGGTCGATGTTCACATTCGCTGGCTACGAAGCAAAATAGAGCCTGATCCTGACAACCCTACCCGCATTGTCACTGTGCGCGGCATCGGTTACCGTTTTGAAGGCTAATGAAGCCCAAAAAGCACAGTGGCTTTTGTAAACAAACCTTTTCCTGATCTTAACAAACCGTTAACATATCGTTGAAATCCCCTTAACCTTCGCATGTTATGATGACCTTGCGATCAAAAAATAAAACTCAGGAGGAGACAAAATGCGTCGCGTAAGTTTAGTTGTGTTTATATTGGTGGCAATGTTGGTCACGGCTTGTGGTGGTAGTACACCCACCACAGCGCCGACCGTAGCCCCGACAGCGGTTCCGGAAACTGCCGAAGCCACTGAGGCGGCTCCTGTTGCCGAAAGCGGGCAGCACATTAGTGTCGCGGGTTCGACCACGGTACAGCCGTTGGCGGAGAAGCTGGCGGAAGTCTTCACCGCCGCGAATCCCGACGTGAAGATCGACGTCGCGGGTGGTGGCTCGAGCGCGGGCGTCAAGGCCGCGGGCGACGGCACCGCCGACATCGGTGCGGCCTCGCGTGAAGTGAAAGCTGAAGAGAAGACGACCTACCCCAATATCGTGATCTTCGAGATCGCGCGGGATGGCATCGCGGTTGTTGTGCACCCCGAGGTGCCGATCGATACACTGACGAAGGATCAGGTACGTGACATCTTCGCGGGTAACATCACCAACTGGAGTGAGGTCGGTGGCGAAAACCAGCCGATCACCGTGATCTCCCGTGAAGAAGGCTCTGGCACGCGCGGTGCGTTCGAGGAGATGGTAATGGGCGAGGATGCAGCGATCACCGATCAGGCCATCTTCCAGGACTCCAACGGCAAGGTGCGCACGACCGTCGCCAGCACGCCCAACTCGATTGCGTTCCTGTCCTTCGGCTACCTGGATGACTCCGTGTATGCCGTGGCAATCGATGATGTCGAAGCCACCGAAGCTAACGCCCTGAGCGGCGCTTACCCCGTCGTTCGCCCGTTGAATATGATCACCAACGGCGAACCGACCGGTGTGGTCAAGGCCTGGTTGGACTGGATCCTCAGCGAGGATGGTCAAGCCATCGTCGTGGACCAGGGCTATCTCTCTGTCCTCGGTGGTGGGGGCGTGGAAGCATGGTCCGGCACCATCAGTGTCGCGGGTTCGACGACGGTGCAGCCGTTAGCGGAGAAGCTGGCGGAAGTCTTCACAGCCGCGAATCCCGACGTGAAGATCGACGTCGCGGGTGGTGGCTCGAGC
>JBJYXQ010000580.1:0-5127 GCA_046260035.1 Anaerolineae bacterium | reverse complement strand
CCCAACCCTTTATGCAACGCCGCGCGGTCTGCCTCCGCGATTTCGCCGTCGCCATTGGGATGCGCGAGCACGACCGCACGCCAATCACCACCATCGCCGTACAAGATGGCGAAGTGCAGATCGAGGCCGGTCAAAACGCAGCATCCTACGTGGAACTCACCCCCATCACCGCGGCGCGACTGTTTTTTGGCGGGCCAGCGGTTCCAGAGGCAGCGCACCTGCCGCAAGGCTTGCTCGCCCTGTTGCCGGTCCCGATCTACGTTCCACCGCTGGATCACGTGTAGAAAAATGTGCGAATCAGCGAGTAAGCGAATAGCGCTCGCGTACCCAAAGTCTAAAATCCAAAACCGAACCGGGGGTAACCATGACAAGAGAACACACCGAACTGACCGTTTATGGAACGCGCTGGTGCCCCGATGTGCGCCGGGCGCGGCGCTTCCTCGACCAACGCGGCGTGACCTACGCTTACGTCGATATCGAGCAAGACGCGGATGCCTGCGCCTATTGCGATGAAGTCCACGATGGCTGCTGGATCGTGCCCACCATCGCCTTCCCCGATGGGACACACCTCTTCAATCCTATGATCAGGGAACTTGCCGCCAAACTGGGTATCGGAGTATAGCCTGCAACTTTCAGCCACCGACCATAAGGTTTTGCTGACGGCTGATAGCTACTGACCGAACGTATTTTGTTAAGCTTTCTACGCATATAGAGCGGCGGAATCGCTTTAGTCTTTCATATTCAGGTCAGTCATTTAAGGAGTCTGATATGAATCTTTTCGAAGGATGTCACAACAAATCACTCGCCAATGGGTTGGCATGGCTCAATGAGCCGCCGGAATGGGGTTTCGACGAAGATGGTCTGACGATCGTTCCCGACGCTAAGACCGACTTCTTTCGCGGGTATCTGCACACGCCGACTGACAACGCGTGCCTGCTCTACGTCAACGTGACCGGGGACTTCACAGCGGTCACGCACGCGCGTGCCCGTCTCGTCGGCTTCGGCGACGCGGCGGCGATCACCGTGCGCGCCAACGCGACGCAGTGGGCCAAGCTGTGCCTGGAACGCAGCCCCATCGGCGACGTCTCGGCGGTTTCCGTCGTCACCAATCCGTGGTCCGATGATGCTAACAACGAGCTGTTGGACAAGCCCGAATGCTATCTGCGCCTGACGCGTTCGGGCGATGTCTTCGCTATGCACTACAGTGTGGATGGCGCAAAGTGGCGCTTTGTGCGCACGTTCGGGCTGGTGCTACCGCCCACGGTGATGGTTGGCATCCACGCGCAAGCGCCATTCGTCGGCGGATGCTCGGCGCGATTCAGTACCTTCACCCTAACCCACCAAGCGGTCAAGGATTTCCGTTCTGGCGAATAAGCTATCAAGAAGACTCAGACTCTTCTTGCCAAATTTACCGCATCAGGGCAAAATATGCACTGGATGGACACGGTCCAAACCACCAATATTGTTATTCCCATCTCAGCGCGCGACTCTGTCGCGCATTCACAGGAGAACCAGCAATGGGGGAAATGCCCCTAGACGACGGAATTACACAAGCCCAGGACCAGACTGAAGCGCAGGATGCTATTGAACTACCACGCAATGTGTTGCGCGCGCTCCTCGATACAATGCCCGTGGGCGTGATCGTATCCGATGCAAAAGGCCGTGTGCTGATGAACAACGCAATCAGTCGTGAAATCCTGGGAGGCGTCGTCACTGGCGATGTCGAGCACTTGCATCGCCCATATACGATACACAACCCCGATGGCACGCCATTCCCACCGGAAGAAGTTCCCCTCCACCGCGCCATCGTCTACGGAGAAGTTTCACAAGACGTCGAAATTCTGATACGGCGCGTGGACGGCACCGAGCGGACGATTCTGACAGCTGCCGCACCCGTCCACGACGAAACTGGCCGCATTGCCAACGGCATCGTCGTCTTCCAGGACATCACGCAGCGCCGCGCGAGAGATCAGCAGACCGCCGTAGCCACCGAACGCAGCCATCTGGCCCACGAGCTGCACGACGCCGTCAGCCAATTGCTGTTTTCGGCCAGCGTGATCGCGGAGTCGCTGCCGCGCTTGTGGGAACGCAATCCAGAACGGGTACGGCAAGGACTAGGGCAGTTACACCAACTCACGCGCGGTGCGCTAGCCGAGATGCGAACCCTGCTGCTTGAGTTGCGCCCCACAGCACTCACCGAAGCGGCATTGGGGGATTTGCTGCAGCAATTGGTGGACGCGGTCCGCGGACAGACCCGATTGCGGGTCGCATTGACGGTGGAGGGAGAACGGAATTTACCGGCGGATGTGCAGATCACGCTTTACCGGATCGCGCAAGAAGCGCTGAACAATGTGATCAAACACGCCCGCGCGACGCATGTCACCGTGAGTCTGGTCAACGGGGTGAACACCGTGACCGTGCGCGTAGCCGACGACGGGCGAGGCTTCGATCCCAATGCGGTTCTGCCGGACCATATGGGCATCGGCATTATGCGCGAGCGGGCTGAATCCGTGGGCATCTCTTTGGATGTGCATAGCCAGGCCGGTCACGGGACGGAAATCATAGCAACGTGGCCAATTTCTGATGAGGAGGGCAATCGGTGAAGCAGGAACACGTCATTCGGGTGATGATCGTTGACGACCATGATATGGTGCGCACAGGCTTGAGCGTCTTCCTGGAAGCCTTCGATGACCTGGAACTGGTCGGAGATGCCAAAGATGGAGAGACGGCTGTGGAGCTGTGTCGCACGCTACAGCCAGACGTCATACTGATGGATCTGGTGATGCCAGGCATGAGCGGCGTGGCAGCAATCCAGGCTATCCGCCAGACGCACCCGAAGGTTCAAATCATCGCCTTGACCAGCTTCACCGAGCAGCACCTGATACGCGAGGCCCTCCAGACGGGCGCCGTCGGCTACTTGCTCAAGAACGTATCCATTGACGAATTAGCTGACGCCATCCGCGCAGCCCATGCCGGGCGGCCTACACTGACGCCCGAAGTTTTGCAGGTGCTGGTCGACACGTCTGCCCCACCCACCCCGCCTATGCCCGAATCTGCGCTCACGCCTCGCGAAATCGAAGTGCTGGAACTGATCGTCGCCGGCCTGAACAACAAGGAAATTGCCGAACGACTCATCGTCAGCCGGTCTACCATTAAAACCCACGTCAGCAATATTCTTTCAAAATTGGGCACGAGTAACCGGGCCGAAGCCGCAGCGTTGGCCGTGCAAAATCATCTGGTGACTTAGGATTCGTAAAAGCAAAAGTTCCCGAACAAAAACATTGCTCCCTCCCACGCGGCTACGCCGCGTCGCCCTACGCTCCGCGCGGGCAGGGAAGTCTTTTTTTGTGTGTTTTTGGACGCGCTTTGCGCGTCCAAAAACACATTTTACTTCTCCCCCCTTCCCATATGGGAAGGGGGGACAAAGGGGGGATGGGGCATATCAACCATCTGAACTTTATAGCAGTGAGGTGAATAATGACTATAGATAGGAAAAAAATCGCAAAACTTATGGATCTTGCGTCTGGTGACGAAAAGCACGATCCGAGTGCGTACTCTACTCTGAGCGTCCTTTCGGTTTTATATGATCGTATTCTCAACTACGATGCTTCCAACCCACAGAGCGAGGCTCGCGATCGCTTCATCATGAGCAAAGGGCACGGTCCATTGGTGCTCTATGCGATTCTCGCTCTGAAAGGATTCTTTCCAACAAGTGAACTTAAAAACTTTCTAGAATGGGATGGAATCCTGGGAGGACACCCGGATCGGAATCGCGTCCCAGGCATCGAAGCTTCAACCGGATCACTTGGGCATGGTTTTCCTATGGCCATAGGGGTGGCTCTAGGGCTCAAGGCCAAGAAAACCAATCGCCGAGTCTACGTCCTGATTGGAGACGGGGAGGCGAATGAAGGCTCTGTGTGGGAGGCGGTGCTTCTAGCGGGGGATTTGGGACTCTCCAATCTGACAGCTATTCTCATTGACAACCGATCAAGTTCGAGGGATTTGGGAGATATCCCGACAAAATTCAGAACCTTTGGCTGGAAAGCCGAAACTGTCGATGGACGGGATGAAGACGCTATCGCAACGGCCCTGTCTTGTCCAGCGGACGATCGGCCCAGTCTGGTTGTTGCGGAGGTGCTGCCCCATGCCTGACACAATGCGCGAGAGAATGGGTAAAGTCGTCAGCGATCTGATCGAAAAAGATCAAAACACGGCCCTCATCTTGGCCGACATCGGCGCAGCGAATTTCCGGAATGTCCTGAAAAATTTCCCCGAACGCGCTATCAATCTGGGTATCATGGAGCAAACGATGGTCAGTCTAGCCGCCGGATTCGCGCTGGAGGGTTTTCACCCCATCGTCCATTCCATCGCCCCCTTCGTGGTGGAGCGGCCTTTTGAACAAATCAAGGACGATTTCTGTTACCAGGGATTAGGGGGAACATTCATCAGCATCGGTGCTTCCTACGATTACGGAACGGATGGCATGACACACCAAGCTCCTGGCGATGTCTCGATCCTGAAGACATTGCCCCGAATGCAGGTCTGTGTTCCAGGCACACCGGATGAATTTGAAGCTCTGCTTCGCCAGACCTACAACAATGGTGCGCCAACCTATATTCGTACCAGCACACAGCAGAACAACGCCAGTCGGCCTGCAATCTTTGGGAAATTGCACCTTGAACGAGAGGGTAGAGATGGGGTTGTCGTGGCCGTAGGGCCGATGCTAGAGCGGACGCTGGAAGCCGTTGAAGACATAGACATCACTGTGCTCTACGCAACTACAGTCGTCCCCTTTGACGAGGAAACTTTGCAGAATGCAGTTGCCAAAGCCTCGACCAATGTGATCCTGGTAGAGCCGTACTACGAAGGGGGGCTCGTTCAGAACATCGCACAAGCTCTGCAGGCGATCCCAACGCGGATTGAAGCGATCGGCGTACCGCGCCGAGTCCTGGAAAGATACGGCCCTCCCGAGCACCACGATAGAGAACTTGGCCTCACGACAGAGGGAATCCGTACGCGGATCACCAATTTCCTCAATACCGGCAACTCAGCTACTGATCAGGACTATCGCATTTTATCCCCCGTCAGTAAAAGAGAGACAGGGGGCAACAACAAGGCGGAGAACGC
>JBJYXQ010000579.1:0-2697 GCA_046260035.1 Anaerolineae bacterium | reverse complement strand
AAAAGGACCATCCTCCTATTGAAATTCTTCTAACTATGCGTTACCATGGAATGGAGACATGGTTTTTTGCTCTCAATAAACGATGTTTTTCCTTTCAGTCCGTTGCGCTAGTTTTAAGGAGGCAAGGATGAAAATCGCAGGTTCACATCATTGGAAACGGCTTATCTGGCTGATCGCGGTCACATTGTTGGCCGCAGGGATGTGGGCGTTCTGCCCGATCTCTCCAGTGTTGGCCCAGTCACCCATCACGGTGGACGATTGGGAGACAGCGCAATCTCTTACACGCCTCACTCCTGACGTCATCAGTTCCACCGTAACCGGCGCAGGCATTTTGGGCGATGAACGTGACCTGCACCTCACATTGACTGCCGGAGGTCCTGTCACCGTAGCGGCGACAGGTGGAAACCTAAACGCGATCGCGGATTTAGCGACCCAAGCCACTATCCTGGTTGTGTGGGACGGGGACGACGGCGACCCCGCCACGCTCGATCCCACCGGACTTGGCGGCGCGGACTTGACCGACGGCGGGACGCAGAACGCTTTCGTGCTGCCCCTCACCCTGGACGTCACCGCGCGATTTACCCTTACCGTCTACTCGGCTGCCGACGTCTCCACTTACACCGTCGAATTGGCACCGGGTACAGGGAACCTGCCCTTTACCCATACCGTGCCCTTTATCGCCTTCACCGGTGCTGCGGACTTTGCCAACGTGGGCGCGATTGCGCTGGAAATCGCTACGACCAGTGGCGGCACCGTTATCCTCGGCGATTTCCAAACCACAGCAGTCCCTGCCGACCTTGTCATCACCAAATCGGTCTATCCTGATCCGGCCATCGCCGGGCGCTCGCTCGTTTACACCATCACCGTGACCAACGTCGGCCTGGGGGCGGCGCACAACGTCATCATCTCCGATACGATGCCACCGAGTACGACCATCCACACTGTCGATCAGAGCGATAACAACCTGTGGGATTTCAATCAGGGCGATTATGGCCTCTACACCGAGTGGCGCGACGTGCGCCCCTGGCCTATCCAGGACGACGACTGGTTGCAACTGCGTTCGCCCATCACCCATACGGGCGTCTACACCTCGCGCGTGTTTGACGCCTTCAACCTTGTCGCGTGGGACTGGTTGGCCTGGACGCCGCGCCACCCCTATGGCAAGTCTCTGCCCGACAATGGCGTGGCGGAAACCGTCTACGAGACGGGCAACCTCGATATGACCGGCGACCAGGTCCTGCTGCACTTGGACGCCATCTCGTACACCCAATTCACGACCGATACCTTCATCTTGCCGCTCGCCGGTATCGTCACTGACACTTCCGGCAACGACGTCCCGGCCTACTTCCCTGCCGTGCCCGGCGAGGGTATGCCCACACTTGTTTCGGACGGGCGATTCGGCAACGCACTGCGCTTTAATGGCGATTTGAGCCAGACCCTCGCCATCTCGGACACCTATGATCCCGCCCGTTACGCGCTGGAACTGTGGGTTTACCCGGAGGTTGTCACCGATACTGCGCTCATCCTGCGTACCGACGCACTCACCTCGGAAATCGCTCCAGGCCACTACTCGCACCTGCTTGGCATCCGGGACGGCAAATTCATCCACTACACCAACGCGGGTGGCGGGCGCACCGCCATCGGAATGACCGATGTGCAGACGAACACCTGGTACCACATCGTCGGTACGGCACAATCTGGAGGCGAGCTACTCCTCTACGTCAATGGGCGTGAGGAGGCTCGCGTGCAGCACCTCGGCACTCTGTGGACCGGCGGCGATCACTATCGCCTGGCGGCCGGCTACGGCCCCACCACGACGATGACGTACTTCAGCGGCATTCTGGATGAAGTCGCCGTGTACAGCCGCACGCTGGCGCCCGACGAGGTGCGCGACCACTACCTGCGTGGCGTGCTCGATATGGGCTTCCAGGTGCGCGCGTGCGCCGATGCGATGTGCGCCAGCGAAACCTTCGCTGGCCCTGGTGGCGATCCAAGCGCATATTACTCCGAGCGCAACGCCACCGGTCTCATGCCGCTCGTCGCCGCTTTGGATGTGCCCGACAGTCGTTACATCCAATACCAGGCCACGCTGCACACCGAAGACCTGGCTTACACTCCGCAACTGCGCAACGTCAGTCTCGGGCCAGCACATCGCGTGGTGACGGCTACCCAGGGCAGTTGTGTGGGCGAAGCGCAAAGCTTCTCCTGCACCGTGGGGACGTTGTTGCCCGGCCAGGTGGTGACGGTCAGCACGAGCGCGGGGATTGACAGCGCTGCACTTGGCTGGATCACCAACACTGCTTCGGTCACGACGACGGTGGTGGACGGCAATCCGACTGACAACACGGTGACGCTCTCCTCGACGGTAGAAGCGGAAGTGGACCTCGTGGTCGAGAAATACGACGAGGACATGAACGGCGGCACGGACCCTGTCAGCCTCGGCGAGGTGATCACGTACACGCTCCTCGTCCGCAACGCCGGGCCAAGCGTGGCGCGCGGCGTCACTGTGACCGATGAATTTACAGCGGGGACGTTCATCTCCGCCACCGCGCCTGCCGGTTGGGATCCTTGCCAGGTTGACAGTCACATCATCACCTGCACCACATCGCTCCTCCGCGTGGAATGGAACAACTGGCAGCAGACGTACAATTGGGAGGAAATCGTCGTCACGGCTCGCGCCCCGATCACCGAAAGCGT
>JBJYXQ010000578.1:0-2812 GCA_046260035.1 Anaerolineae bacterium | reverse complement strand
GCATCGATCGCGTAAACTTTTGTCCCCTTTTCGGCCAGGACATAGGCCATCAAACTGGCGAATGAGGTTTTTCCCACACCGCCTTTGCCAGTCACTGCAATTTTCGACATACTATGTTCTCCCGAGAATTTCCTCTCCCCCGCACTCGACGCAGGGGAGTGAGAAACCATTTGGTCTGTGTTATGGGACGCGCAAAGCGCATCCCATAACGTATTTCAATCCCTCCCCTTTCTCGGTCTAGCAAGAAGGGGACTGGGGGATAAGAAATATCCCTTTACAGCAGTCCGGCCGCGCGCTTAGCGCTGGTGACCGTGTTCTTTAACAACATCGCGATCGTCATTGGGCCAACGCCACCGGGCGAAGGCGTGATCCACCCAGCAACCGGAGCTACGTCGTCGAAGTCCACGTCGCCAGTGAGGCGATAACCACGCTTCGCGGAGGGATCATCGACCCTGTGCGTGCCTACGTCGATGACGACCGCGCCGGGCTTCACCCAATCCCCTTTGACCATCTCCACACGGCCCACGGCCACAACCAGGATGTCGGCGCGGCGCGTGACAGTGGGTAAATCCACTGTGCGCGAATGGCAAATGGTCACCGTCGCATTGCGCTTGAGGAGTAGCATCGACACCGGCAGCCCCACGATGTTGCTGCGCCCCAAGACGACGGCTTCCTTGCCTTCGATCTCGATGCCGGTGCGATCCAGCAATTCGATGACGCCGACCGGCGTACACGGCGCGAAGGATGGCTCGCGTCCCTTCATCGCTAGCTTCCCGATGTTCACCGGATGGAAACCATCCACGTCCTTGTCCAAGCTGACAATGTTGAGGACAGCTTCCTCGTCGAGGTGATCGGGCAGTGGGAGTTGCACTAAAATGCCGTTAATGGTCGGGTCTGCGTTGAGTTCTCTTACCAAGGCTTCGACTTCTTCCTGCGTCGCATCACCGGGCAGCGTTGGCGCAACTGAGTGGATGCCCACCTTGGCGCAGCGCCGATTCTTCATCTTTACGTAGGTTTGTGATGCGGGATTCTCTCCCACGAGCAACGTCGCCAATCCCGGAACGATGCCCTTTTTTTTCAGTGTAGCCACTTCTTGCGTCAATTCGTCCTGTATTGCCTGCGCTATCGCTTTGCCATCAATTAACTGAGCACCCATATCAGCCTCCTTGTCTGGGGCTGGAAGCCGGAACTTCGTAAGCGTTTTTCCGGCTTCCAGCTTCTAGTTTACGAAAGTCCTACTATTTTACCATCAACGATGTCAATGCCCATAAAGGCAGGCTTACTCGGTAAGCCCGGCATGGTGCGCATTTCCCCAGCCAACGGGTAAAGGAAACCGGCACCCATACTCGCACGGATGTCGCGGATGGGGAAGGTGAAGCCCGTCGGCACACCCTTCAAAGCCGGGTCGTGGCTCAGGGAGAGATGGGTCTTTGCCATACAGATGGGGGTCTTGTCATAACCCAGGTTGGTGTAAAGTTTGATCTTGGCCTCAGCCTCTGGGCTGTAATCCACGCCGTCCGCACCATAAACCTCGCGGGCCAGGATCTCGATCTTCTCCGTGATTGATTGCTCAACATCGTAGAGAAACTTGAAGTCTGATGGTTCGTCGGTCGCTTTTACGACAGCCTCGGCCAGCTTGGCTGCTCCTTCGCCGCCTTTGGCCCAGTGCTTTGTAACCACCGCATCAAAGGCACCGGCGCGGAGTGCTGCTTCGCGGACTACATCCCATTCGGCCTGCGTGTCGGTGTGGAAGGCATTGATGGCGACGACCACGGGAATGCCAAACTTGCGCGCGATCTTGATGTGCGCTTCCAGGTTGCAAACGCCGCGGCGTACCAACTCCAGGTTTTCCTCGGTGTAGGCTTTGTCCAGCGGACGACCGGCGATCACTTTGGGGCCGCCACCGTGCATCTTCAGAGCACGCACCGTCGCGACCATGACTACGGCGTCGGGGATCAGGCCCGAGGTGCGACATTTGATGTCGAAGAACTTCTCCATCCCGATATCGGCGCCAAAGCCGGACTCGGTGATCAAAAAGTCACCCATTTTGATACCCAGCAGGTCAGCCATGACAGAGGAGTTACCGTGCGCGATGTTGGCGAACGGTCCGGCATGGACGAAAGCCGGCTGCTCTTCGAGCGTTTGCAGCAAGTTCGGCATGATCGCGTCCTTCATCAGGACGGTCATCGCGCCCGCGACGTTCAAATCTTCGGTGGTGATGGGGGTGGGATTGTGTATTTTCTGGTCCGTGCCAACGACGATACGCCCGATGCGTGCGCGCATATCTTCCAGGCTCGTGGTCAAGGCGAGAATCGCCATAATCTCACTGGCAACCGTGATGTCGAAGCCTGCCTGGCGGGGAGGACCATCGGGCTTCGGCCCCAATCCCACGATGATGCTGCGTAGCGCACGGTCGTTCATGTCTACGACACGATTCCAGGTGATGGAGTAGGGATCAATGTTGAGTTTCTTCAACCCTAACCGTTCGAAATACGAATCACTCCAACGGCTCTCATGATAGATGCGCGCATCAATGGCGGCGGCACAGAGATTGTGCGCGACGCTGATGGCATGGATGTCACCGGTGAGGTGAAGGTTGAATTCCTCCATTGGCACAATCTGGCTGTAGCCACCACCAGCGGCGCCTCCCTTGATGCCGAAAGTCGGCCCCATCGAGGGCTGGCGAATGGCAGCGACGCTCTTATAGCCAATGTAGCCCAATGCCTGTGTCAGCCCGATGGTGGTGGTTGTTTTTCCTTCGCCGAGCGGTGTCGGTGTGATGGCGGTGACGTCAACGTACTTAGCATTGGGG
>JBJYXQ010000577.1:0-3318 GCA_046260035.1 Anaerolineae bacterium | reverse complement strand
TAGTAAGCCTCGCCCATCCCGGCGATGATGCGTGCTTCGTTGAGGCCACCCGCGTGGCACAAATCCGGCTGCAACACGGAGGCCGCTTGCTTTTCCAGGACTTCGCGGAAGCCCCACTTGGTGAAAACGCGCTCGCCCGTGGCGATGGGCAGGTGCGTACCACGCGCGATTTCGGCCATCACATCAAGGTTCTGCGCCTGGCACGGCTCCTCGATAAACATCGGCTGGTACGGTTCCAACGCCTTGATCAACAGTTTAGCCGTCTGTGGGCTGATCGCACCGTGGAAGTCAATGGCGATGTCGGCGTGCGGACCACCGGCCTCACGCAGTGCAGCGAAGTGTGCTTCCGCCGTCTCGACGAAAGCCAGGCTTTCGATGATGCGCGCCGGACGCCCGCCTCGCACCCCCGTCTTGAACGCCGTGAATCCCTGGGCCATCCACGATTTGATCGCTTCGGGATCGTTGGCGTGCTTGTACATACGGATGCGGTCGCGGGTAGGACCGCCAAAGAGCTTATAGACAGGCACACCGAGTGCCTTTCCGGCGAGGTCCCAGAGCGCCTGCTCCACCCCGCTCAACGCGCTTGTGAGCAGCGGCCCACCACGGTAGAAGGCATGGCGGTACATCGCCTGCCAGTGATGGACAACGCGCGTGGGATCCTTGCCGATCAAATAAGTCGCGAGTTCGTCCACCGCCCGCGCGCACGTCAACGCGCGCCCTTCGAGGATCGGTTCACCCAATCCCACCAGTCCCTCGTCAGTATGAATTTGCAGGAACAGCCAGCGTGGCTTGACCAGAAACGTCTCTACTCTCGTAATCTTCATCAAATCCTCCTTGAGTTAGACCACTAATCTTCACGAAAAGAAATCCAAATGAGTGAGGATTCGTGAAGATTCGTGGTAAAAATTGACTCTATGCGCTTTCAGGTGTATCCCAGGTGGAGATGGGATGCTCGGGCTCGAAGCCAATCAGGTCTCGCGCGCGTTCGTAGCTAACCAGGGCTTCGGAGCCTGGAACAGGACGTTTCCACGTTGTCACCTCGGGAAAGAAAAGCTCCGCCAACTGTTGCGAAGAGACCCCCAAAGTGTTATGGCTGTCGTTGACAAAGATCGGATGGCTGCCTTCGTACTCCACTGTCAATCCTTTCTCGATCGCCTGTGCAACATCTTCCACGTGGATCAGGGTCCAGAAATCAGTGCGGCCCCAGATTATAAGCTCTTCTGGCAGGCGTGGACCTTCCATACGATTCCGTCTCCACCACCGGTCTGCGTTGGGCCGCCACTCGTGATGCCGTTCGGCGCGCCGGGCTTCTGCCCGGTCAACAATGGCACGTATACGTGCGGTGCGTTTCTCCGGCGGCAAAGCGAGTACCGCGTCAAAGGCCGCATGCGCACCTTGCGCGAAGAATCTCATCCAATTTCCCCAGCGCAGTGTGGGATTCATCACACCGGGGAAACGCAAGCACACGCCGGAGATGCCCTCACGGCGCCAGAAATAGGCCGCCGTCTCCTCAAGCATACGCTTGGAAAACGAATAGATATCCGTCGTAAAGTCGGGATGATCCTCATCAATGGGGAAATACTGGATGTCGAACCCCTTGATGCCATAGTTGTAGCCAAGCGCATTGATCGAACTGGCGCTGACTACGCGCTTGATGCCCACGTTTGCCGCGGCCTGGTAAACATTGAACGTACCACCACAGTTGACGCGAAAAATCTCGTGTGACGGTGCGGGATGCGGGCTGGCATACGCGGCCAAATGGACAACGGCGTCCATGCCTTCGAACAACGGGGCCAGTGCCGAAAAATCCGTCGTATCCACCTGATGGTATTCCGCGCCTTTGACGGTTTCCCAAAGCCGCTCTTCGATCGCCTCCGGCGCGCTCCGGTCCAGAATACGCACCTCGTGCCCGTGGCGCAGCAGACGCGCGACGGCCACACGCCCGACGTTGCCGATACCGCCTGTAACAACAATTTTCATCAAGCATCTACCTCCGGTGATATGGATTTTCTGGGCTCTCAGCGAACACTGCTCCGAGACTATCTCTTAGCTCGAGCGAACGAAAAGGTAAGAATATTGTATGGCGCGCGATGGAAAAAGTCAACGCGCGAGCAAATGCTCGCGGCACCATTTGCCAAACCCAAGCTTTGAGGTACAGTTCTCGCATCTAACAGCAAAGAGGAGATTAAAATGCCAACAGGTTCATTCTTTATACTCTTTTTCGCGTTTATCGCCGTTATGACAGGAGGATTGTATGGATTTAGCAAGCTGGCCTCGAATATGGTTACACGCGCCATACATGAACGTCTGCACGCGCTCGAGGAGATCGTCGAAGGCGAAGTCCCCGATGCCTGGCTAAAGCGCTTCCAACGGCGCGCCGCTGCGTTGCGAGGCAACGACGCAAGCGAAGCGCAATTTGCGCGACTCGGGAAGCGCGTTCAAAAACGCTGCCTGCGCAATATCGACGAAATGATCCGCTACGTCACGAACATCAATCTGGCTGATAGCGAGACAACGCAGAAGCAAATCGTCGCCGAACTTAAGGCGCAACAACAAGCCTGGCTCGCCAAAGACTGGCGCGAGTGGGTCGCCCATGTGGAAGCACTCGATACGCCGCGTGCAACTGAAGAAGAGGAAACAGATTCTTCATCAGCAGATTGAACGGATGGAGCAGATTTTCTGTTTGCTCACCGTAAAGGCCTATTCAACCCGCGTACAGTTAGTGACAGAACCAAAGTAACCCATTCGACTATAAGACTGGAAACTACAAAACTATACTTAAAGGAGTTCACGATGATTACAGGATTAGCCCATGCATGTTTTACCGTATCGGATCTGGAGCAGTCACTGCACTTCTACCGGGATGGCCTGGGGTTGAAAGAAGCTTTCGATTTCAGGGACGACGAAGGGCGTCGCTTTGGCGTCTACCTCTACCTTGGTGAGCGGAACTTTATCGAGCTTTTTGAAGGGCAACTCGACGCACCTGCCGAGAAACAGTCATTCCGGCACATCTGTCTGGAAGTCGATGACATCGAAGCCACCGTAGCGACCTTGCAGGCGCGCGGCATCGAGGCAAGCCCGATCAAAATGGGGAAGGATCACAGCTACCAGGCATGGATCACCGATCCCGACGGCAACCGCATCGAATTGCACCACTACACGCCCGAAAGTTGGCAAGCACCGAGCCTGGCGTAAGAAACCCAGCCGACGGTCTGAACTTCTACCACGAAGACACAAAGACACGAAGTTCTATGAATTTTACTTTGTATCTTCGTGTCTTGGTGTTTTATCTCGTGTGAGGAGACATAATGGAAAACG
>JBJYXQ010000576.1:2516-6391 GCA_046260035.1 Anaerolineae bacterium | reverse complement strand
CATGTTCCCCATAAATTGTCCATGGCGGACGAAGTAGAACTGCATCCTTTCTACACCTCGGCACGGAGTACGTTCAGGAAGTCAATGCGCCGCAGTGCTTTGATGTTGCTGAGGAATTGGTTGGCGTCGGCGATCCACTGGTGTGCATCTTCGTGCTTATTGGTGAACCCCAGCGTGCGCTTTCCTGGCGCGTAGTGGACCTGAAGCAGTACTTCGGTCTCTCCGCTTGCGGCATCCGGGCGCATGGCGAAGGATTCAATATCATGGATGAAGATATTGACGTTGCGCACGCGCTGTACTGTTCCCGGCTCAGGCAGCCAATATTGAGCGATCGGATGCCGGACAAGTCGAAAAGCGGCGGATTCTTTCAGGCCTTCCCAGCGGATCGTAAGCCCGTTAAGGATATCATTATCATCTTCATCGTAATCTAGATGCCAGCTAAACCGACTGATGATTGGATGATCTTCATTGACGGTGGGGGGCTCTTTCCAGGTATCAAGCCTGTGCGGTTGAATGAAGTAAGGGTATCGGCGACCTTCGATGTCGCTATAGGGGAATTCGATCCCATTGCGTGTGCGTAATTTCAACGCCGGTGTGCTACTGTCAATCCAATGGAGCCTGCCCATCTCTACCCACGGGCGCAGGTCCCACCAAGCATCGCGGCCATCCGGCGGCTCCCAGAACATCGGTGGGGTGCGCGGATCGCGGAAAAAGGTGTTGTAGGCACGCACGACTTCGCGTGTGTCACTTGGGTTTTCCGAGAAGTAGGTGACGATGAAAACATTGTAGGCTGCTTCGAAGTGTTCGTCCATTGGATGACAGACCGGCAGCGCGTGGATGACAGCGTGACTGTCGTATTTTCCTTCCTGCAAAATGTGATCAATGGCGTGTGGCACCGGAAATGGGCGTGCTTTGAGCAGATAGCCAATCACGTGTGGCACTTCTGGTCCCTTGATAGTGTTGTGGATTTCGTTGGACTGCGCGCCGCGCAGATTGAGGAAGCGCTGCACCAGGGCGAAGTGTTCGCAATGCTGTACCACCGCGTGGTGACCAAAGAGCGATGTCCCGTTGAGCAGGTTCATTCCTGGCCATTCACGCAAGGAGTAGGTATCCACGCGCTCGATGTTTTCCACGCCGCAGATCGGGCAGCGCGCGATCATATACTCGGGAAGTGCCGAGTAGTATGTCTCGGCTTGCCGTCCCATACGCCCGCCCAGGCTCTCATATTCGGATACACTCAAGTAAGATTGTAGCAGATGTTGGTTAAACATAGTTCATCAGTCTCTCTAATGGTATCACATAACGAGGAAGCATCAAATCGCTGTGCGACAATGACAAACGCCGCTTCGCATTGTGCGGAGCGGCGTTGTATTGGACTAGATTGTCCCAGATCTACCGGTTTTTCTTAAAGTAGACATCCGTGTAAACGGCCAGAATCAACACAATACCTTTTACAACATATTGCCAGGATGAGGGAACGTTCAAGATTTGCAGGCCGTTGGTGAGGCTCGCCATAATCAGCGAACCGATCATTGCTCCGAAGATAGTGCCTTCGCCGCCAAGGGTGGAGGTGCCGCCCAGAATACAACTGGCGATAGCGTCCAGCTCGTAGCCCTGACCTGCTGCGACGGTTCCATAGCCGATATAGGAAGCCAGCACGACGCCGGATACGCCGCACAGGAGCCCCATGACGACAAAAATGCTGAAGACGTTTTTCTTGATGTTGACGCCAGAAAGCCGCGCCGCTTCGCGGTTGCCGCCGATGGCGTACGCATAGCGTCCAAAGCGGGTGTTGTTCGAGACGTAACTCATTACCACGGCAGAGATTGCCAACAGCAGCACGGGGATAGACACGCCGTTGAAGGAATTGACGATGGCGACGTAGCCGACTAGCAGCACAGAATAGAGGGCTGTCTTGAGAATGTCCATGTATAGGGGCGAGAGTTCGAAACCGTAACGGCGTTTCTTCTGGCGACTGTTGAACATTGAGTAAAACAGTGCCACAATTACCCCGGCCGCGAAGACCCAACCGGCGGTGGGGTTCAGGTACCCCTGTCCGATCCACGAAAAGAGCGGTTGATTGGCGGGGATTGTCTTTCCCTGTGTCACAATCAGGATGCCGCCATTGAATGCCCATTGGGCGCCGAGTGTGACAATGAAAGACGGTACGGCAAGATAGGAAATGATGTAACCTTGGAATGCGCCGATAAGGATGCCTACCAGCAGGCCCACGATAACCGAAAGGATCGTGGTCAGTAGCGGTTGGTCAGGTAAAATCATGTTCCAAATATCCGCCTGAAATTGGGCGACAATGACCGATACAAAACCGGCCACTTTGCCAACGGAAAGATCGATGTTGCCGGTGACGATGACCAGCACCATGCCAACGGATAGGAAGGATGTTACGGTCATCTGACGAATCAGGTTGGAGATGTTTTGTGGTGAGAAGTACAGGCCGCCGGTCGCGATGGCGAATAGAATCCAGATAAAAATCATTGCTACAATGATGGCATACGTTTGAATATTGGCGCGGAATTGCTTGGTGAGATTGGAGACCACGCCTTGCATCGAACCGTTATTGGAGGTTGTGTTCATAAGTTCACCTTCTTTATCAAGATGTGTTATCAGGCAATGCCAGTGGCTAATGACATAACGCGCTCTTGGGTTGCTTCGGCGATGTCCAGGGTGCCGGCAGACTGGCCTGCGTGCATCACCATAATGCGGTCGCTCATCCCCAGGACTTCTTCGAGGTCGCTGGAAATCATGATAATTGCGATACCTTGTGCCGTAAGGTCATTGATTAATTTGTAGATCTCGTATTTGGCGCCTACATCAATCCCCCGTGTGGGATCGTCCATAATCAGTATTTTGGGGTTGGACATCAACCATTTGGAGATGACGACCTTTTGCTGGTTACCGCCCGACAGGGTGTTGCACAGCACGTTCAGATGCGGTGCTTTGATCGCTAGGCTCTGCGCAAAAGTGCGGCTGGCCTTCAATTCGGCATTGTCGTCGATTTTGTACCACGTTGCGAATTGATCCAGGTTGGGCAACGAGATGTTCCGGAGGATGGATTGGATAAGCACCAATCCATGGCGCTTGCGATCTTCTGGTACAAGGCTTAGGCCGTGCAGCATTGCATCGTGTGAGTCTTTAATGTCAAGTGTCTGCCCTTCCAATTTCACTGCGCCCTGAGTGATTTTTCCGTACTCGCCAAAAATGGTCATCGCCAGTTCCGTGCGCCCCGATCCCATCAATCCGGCGATGCCGAGTACCTCGCCCTTGCGTAGGTCAAAGTTGACGCCCTTGAGCACTTCGCGCGCGCTCTCTTCGGGATCGACAGCGTGCAGGTCCTCGACTTCGAGAATGACTTCGCCGGGCTGACGGTGGCTTTCGGGGAAGCGCTCCGTCATCTCGCGTCCCACCATGTAGCTGACGAGTTTCTCTACCGACAAATTCTGGGTGGGCTGGGTGGTGATGACTTGCCCGTCACGCAGCACCGTGACGGTATCCGTAATGGCGAAGAACTCATTCAACTTGTGGCTGATGTAGATGCAGGTTACACCGTGCTCCTTGAGCGTGCGCAGAATTTCCATCAATTGTTCGATTTCGGTTTCCGCTAGCGCACTGGTCGGCTCGTCGAGGATAAGAATTTGAGCATTTTCAGAGAGTGCCTTCGCGATTTCTGTCATCTGCATCTTGCCGACGCCGAGGTTCTTGACGATGGCTTGGGGATGGATATCGAGTTTGTACTTGGTCAAAAGCTGTTGCGTATCCGAATAAAGCTTGTCCCAGTTGATCGCCCCACGCTCGAGGGGTTCTTTCCCCAGGAAGACATTTTCTCCCACGGTGATGCCTGGCACCAGCGTGAGTTC
>JBJYXQ010000576.1:0-2416 GCA_046260035.1 Anaerolineae bacterium | reverse complement strand
GTTTTGGTGACGTTGCGAAAATCTAGGATGATGTCATCCTCGATGGGATTTCTCGTAGCGCCGATGCCCTCGGCGCCGTTGGCATCCATCACAGTGCCGTCGTTATTCATTGTGCGCTCCTCACTGCGACATTACAAAAACAGTCAGTTGATTTTCCAAGGTGAGTGCCTCCTCGTGGCAGGTAAGTATACACCTACTACAAGGAGGCACAACTCTGCTTACAAGATCCAATTACACGTTTCTCGAGCTTAGGGCCTCGCGGGACGGTCCGCTTCGGGAATGTCGCGGTAAACGTCGTCGTAGCTCTGGAACTCGCTCTTGACCACGAGATCGTAGACGTTATCCTTGTTGACCTGATAAACGGGCAGGAACTTACAAGGCACTTCACCCTGCAGTGAGTCGTCGTTGGTCAATTCGGCCAAGGTGTAGTTCTGCAGGTCCGCTTGCTCGCCCTGTATCAGTTGGTCTATCAGATCGATGGCCAGCGGGGACAAGTCACGGATGTCCTTGAGGATGGAGACGGTTAGTTCGCCCTTGACGATGCTGTTGCAGCCGTCGGCGGTCGCGTCCTGACCGGAGATCGGGACTTTACCGGCCAAACCCTGGGCTTTAAGCGCCTGGAGCGCACCCAGAGCAGTGCCGTCGTTCGAGGCGACTACGGCGTCAATGTCATTGCCTGCCGCGGTGAGGATGTTCTCCATCAATGCGAGGGCGTTCTTGGCATCCCAGTTATCCACCCACTGATCGGCAACAATTTCGATCTTGCCTGCGTCCTCCAGCGGATCGAGGATTTCATCCTGACCCTGGCGGAAGAGGATCGCGTTGTTGTCGGTGGGGCTACCACCCAGTTTCACGACGCGTGCTGGACCATTGGCAGCCACGTCCCAGTTATCAATATCGAGCGCCGTCATCACGCCCAAAGCCTGCTGGCGACCCACTTCAACGTTGTTGAAGGAGACGTAAGCGGCAATATCGGGGGACTTGATTAGGCGGTCGTAGGCGAGGACAATAACGCCCTGGTCGGCGGCCTTGCTTGCCGCGGTAGCGGCAGCGTCGCCATCTTCAGCTACGATGATGAGAGCCTTGACGCCCTGCGTGACCATGTTGTCGATCTGGTCATTCTGTAGCTTCACGTCATGGTTGGCTTCCTGTGAAATCACTTCGTAGCCTTTGTCCTCAAGCAGTTGCCGCATCAGAACTTCTTCGTTCTTCCACCGCTCGGTGGCGAAGTCGGAGAACGACAGACCAACCTTGGTTTTGCCGCTGCCTTTGCATCCAGCGAGGCTGGTCAAAAGCATGGCCACAATGAGAATGGTCATCAAAGACCGGTTAACTGTACGAGACATTTCTGTTTCCTCCTGTAGTTAAATTATGAGTTTTGAGACTGGGAAAGATGCTTATAGGGTTATGTCGAAATACTCTGTTTGGACCTCCTTTCTGGGCTAGAGAAATCCTCTACCAATTGTCTTAATCGTTCAAAACACGGGGTTAGAATTATCCGCAGCCTTTGATAACTTCTTGAATGGTATATGAAGTTTCGAACGATTTATACGTTTCAATAGCGATGATTTATGCCCCGGTAACAATACCGGTATCGTTCTCGGAGCTATTCTAAACTATAGCATAGTTTTTTCGCAGTGTCAATAGGTTTTTGCTGGTGATCACCCACAAGTTAAAAGATAGGCATTATTTGGAAGCGCTTCCAAAACCTAGTATAACACAGCTAAGAGGGGGTTGTCAATGGCTTTCTATCGGTAATTACCCACAAGTAAAAAGAACGGTTCATGGCGTGGTGTACATTTACCGCAGAGAGACGAATAGACAGGCTTTCTCTGCGTCTTCCGTGCTCTCTGCGGTAAAATGTTTTCTTATCTCTTCAGACCGGGTAGCAACTTGCGTGATCTAGGACGTGTATGCCCGCATCACCAATGGCAAGTAGATGATGTTTCCTTGTTCAACCGTTGTATTGAGATCATCGGAGTCACCCCAGGCCCCTGGTGCACTGATGTCGACATGGTTGAGTAGTGCGACCGATGCGTCTGGTCCAACCGTCGTCGTGATCAGGATGGTTTCTGTCACCCCCGCATCTAATGGGAATTGCCACACCCATTGTTGTCCAATAGTCGTCGTTGGCGAAGGATAAGCACCCACGGCGATAACGTCTGTGGGTAGGGTGTCGGTTAGGATGACACCGGTGGCGTCTACGTTACCTGTGTTCTGGTAAGTCAACGTGTAGATGAGTGGGTCACCGCGCTTGACGGGGTCGGCACTGCCTGTCTTATCCACTCTCAGAATGACGCCTTCACTGACGACCTCGGTGGCCCACAACGCTTGTACAGCTGTGTGCGTAGGCGCGTACAGCGAGGCTGTGTTCGTAATCGTTTCCACATTGGCTGGCGCGGCGGTGACAAGCGTA
>JBJYXQ010000575.1:0-2575 GCA_046260035.1 Anaerolineae bacterium | reverse complement strand
GGATGCGCTTGCCACGCCAGAGCCATAGTGCGTAAGAAGAGTCGCGGCGTGGAAAGCTTTTGCATGGATTGTGTATGGCTTAACATAAAGAGAATCCGTCCGATCCGTTCAATTCGTGTCCTACTGATCCGGTCATAAAAAACTAAAGCCATTCCGGTATCTAACAGGCGTACGCGCGTTTAGCAAATTACGGCCGGATCAGTCGTTCACTTAGATCGCCACATAAACAATTTTCTCAAACGGAATTGCGCCGTGCTTCACCTCCACGAACGGTGTGCCATCCTTCACACCAACCGTGCCGTATCCGGTGGCGGTGCTGAGAAAGGCGCGGAAATCGCCGGAGATGTTCGGCTGGATGTAGAGCACTTTCTCCACCGCATCGTAGCGGACGCCAGTCAGGCCTTGTAGCAACCCATAGGACGCCATCGCGCGGGCGTACCAGTGCCCACACTCGTACTCGTTGAAGGGATTGCGCACGCGCCCGTCGTAGCGGTCGCGCGCGGTGCGGACGATGTCCAGCCCGGCGTCGACTTCGCCCAGCAGCATCAGGTGCGACGCGACCTGGTATTCGTAGCCCGTCCAGACCTCATTGGCGTAGGGGAACGGCAGTGTGAGCGCGTCGCCGTGGGGCCAGGTGCAGAGCAGCAGGCCGCCATCCTTCCCCAAGGCGAACGATGGGCGCTGGGGATTGACGTGCTCCGACAAATCGTGGCGCAGGTTGTAGTGATAGACCGACAGCAGATGCCCGCGCACCTGCTCACGGTCGAGGAACTCTTCTACCCCGCAGACCGCCGCGATCCACGTGCCGAGGACGCCGTCGGCGAGGCAGCCGTTGCCATACTGATATTTCGGACCTTCTTTTTGCATCAACGCCTGTGCCTCCGGCGAATAGTTGACGTTCCAACTCTGTTGCTGCTGCGTTGGATCGCCCGCGTGCAGGCCTTCCCACTGGATTTTTTGGATGAAGTACTCGCCGTTCCATAGCTCGGACTCCATCGCCGCGACGCCCTTTTCCAGCAACTCGGCGTAGAGCGGCGCCTTCTCACCCAGCGCATCTGCCATCAGCGTGGCGGCCTTGAGCGCGCCCAGGTAGAACGAGGTGCACATCCCGTCCGGTCCCCAGAACTCGATGTCGTAGGTGTTGTGGTGCGGCTCGACCAGCGTGCCGGTGTGATCGGGGTCCCACGTGGCGATGCAGTAATCGAGGCTTTGCTTCACCTTGGGCCAGAATTTCCGTAGCCACAGCTCGTTGCCGAAGATACGCCATTCGCGGTAGACCTTCATCACGCCGCCCAACTGTCCATCCGAAGCCGCGTGGAAATCGTGGGCGACGGGGCGGATGGGCAGATTGGCGCGGAAGGTCTGGTGCCCGCGCTCGTCCTGGTCGGCGAAGAACTCGGTGTAGCGCAGCGAGCGCTCCATCTCGGGGAAGAGGTGTGGGATCGCCTGCGCGTAGTTCCAGACGTGGGTGCAGGAGCCGTGACAGCACCCGCCCTTGTCGTGGCAGCCTTCCCAGCACCACAATCGCCCGTCGGTCTGGCGCTGCACCGTGGGCGACTTGAGGATGGTGAGGTTCGCGGCGACGGCTTCGATCACTTCCGGCGGCAGCGTGGTGTCGTAGAAACACTCGGTGAAGGCGGCAGTGCGCGCGCGCAGGTCGTCGTAATGAGCGCGCCAGTAAGCGTTGACCGAGTCGATGTCGGGGAAGACGCTGGCGTACCAGGGCACATGCTCGCCCGGCACGCAATCGCATACGACGCCATCTGATGGCGCACCATTGTCTTCAAGCTGATCTTTGCCCACGCGAAGGCCGGTCTCCGGGGCGTGCCACGCCAGCCGCACGCGGATGACTTTCTCTTCGCCCGGTTCCAGGTGCAGCGGAACGTAGAGGCTGCCGCCGGGACTGGGTGCGCCTTCAGTGACGGGGCCAGCTTCCGGCATAGCGCCCTCCGCGATGGTCTTCCACACAATAGTGGGCGCGTCGAACCAGCCACCACGGAACCAGGCGCAATTGACGGCCACGCCTTTGACGTCGTCAAAGGCAGCGTCATCCACAGTGGCGCTGAACGTCGCGCGCTCTTCAGGAAGCGCTACCGTAAAGCCGCCGGGTGCAGCGAATACTGCACCGCTCGCTGCGTTGGGTGGCACGAAAAAGTTGCGCGCGTGGAAGGAGAACACGGCATCCACCGGCGCGCCGGTGGGATTGGCAAAGCGATATTCCAGTGCCGCCACGGGCAGGCTGGAGCTATCGGCGTCACCCGGCGTGAAGGGACTCCAGCCGGTAAGTGTCACATCCAGCGGGATTTTGGCGTCGCGCAGCGTCACTGTGCCGAAGGGGAAGCGCGTCTCGAAGGTCGCCTCGGCGAAACGGGGCAGGCCGTAGCTTGTGCCGCCGAGGCCGTTGCCCGCGCCGGGTGTGCCGAAGATTTTCCACGTGGGGACGGGGCCTTCGAGCACACGGGCGACACGGGTGGATTGTGATCCACCCGAAGCTGCAACGGAAAGGGCAGCGAACATCAACGGTTCGTTGAAGATGTCCGCGTGCCCGCGCAGCGAGACGTGCGAGAGCGCGCCC
>JBJYXQ010000574.1:6969-10228 GCA_046260035.1 Anaerolineae bacterium | reverse complement strand
GGATTGCAGGACAAGATCGATCCACAGCGCCACAAACACGTCAACGAACGACTGGGACGACAGTTGGAAAACGCACGTCTGTGGCGCGAGGTGTGCATCGACTATTTCGGCCAATTCGTGGGCCGCGAGGAGAGTTAATCAGATGATCACTTGTCCCTGGTGTGGCACAACTTATGCTACATTCCGGTCGAACTGTGAGAATTGTGGCGGTACAATGCCGGCCCCGGAGGACACCATCTCACCGACTTCAGAAACCGGCGTGCCGATGCCCCCACCTGCTCCCCGGCCGATTGCCAACAACTATGCTTGGCGACTTCTGCTAACTGACGCATGGGGCATCGCCGCCTTCATCTTCGGTTTGTTAGGAGCAATCTTCGCCGTACTAGGCGTGGCCTTGACAATCGCAATCGTCACCGCCTTCGTAGGTATACCTTTTGCGGTACTGGGGTTTCTGTTCCTGGGAGCGGGGATTGCCGTCGGCACCTGGCGCTATCGAGAGGTGCAGAAAACTGTGGAGGTCTTGCGTGCCGGAACGGCGGTAAAAGGGCAAATTGTGCAAGTTGAAGAGAATCTGTATGTGCGGGTCAATCGGCGTCATCCCTGGGTGATCCGGTACACATTCCGCGCCGCTGGGCAGGCGTATGAAGGGCAGGTCAGTACGCTCAATATGCCGGGAGCACACCTGCAACCTGGGCAACGAGTCTGTGTGTTGTATCTACCGCAGTTTCCTAAGCTGAATACGCTTTATCCCCGGCCCTAGGGTTGTTGCGATTCCTTACCAAAACGGGGTGGAATTTACCACCCCGTTCTTGCATCTATGGGATTGACCATCGACCAGACTAAATCACGTGCAGGCCATTCTTCTTGGCGAGCTGTTCGGCTTTTCCCAGCAGGTGGCGTGAGGCCAATGTAAAACCGATAGCGAACACAACGATAATAACCCACTCTTGCCACACCGGCAGCAGCGTCTGCCAGTTTCCCCCAAAGCTGTAGTAGCGAATGAGATCGTAGCCCCACGTGTGCGGCAAAGGATAAGCCAGGTAGCGCATAAAACCGGGGAAGGCCGTCACGGGCAGGTACGCACCGCCGATCATCTCGAACATGACACCCAAGACCTGGGCGATCGAATCCACCTGGCGCCACAACAAGGCCAGCAACGCCACCATGACGCCCATCGCCGTCAGCGCGACCAAGATCACCGCGCAGGCCAGCAGCACCATCAGCAAATCAGGGATACTCGCGCGCGAGTAGATAGCCAGGAAAATGTAAAGCGGCAGAAACAACACCGATTCGATGATAACCTTAGCCAGCACGCTGCCGACATAGTAAGCATACCGCGAGCCTGGATTGCTGTACAGGAATTCGAGTGTGCCGTTGTACAGATCACTCCGAACTGTGGAGATCGGTCCCCACAACGTGACACCGATGAAGACAGTCAACAACAACGCCCCCTGAAATGCAACGAACAGATCGCGCCCGGCCAGCGGTTGACCGGCCACACCAACACCCTGGATGGAAATGGTCGACGACAGCAACAGAAAAAAGACCACCCTGACAGCCTGGTTCGCCAGCGAGCCGATCAGGTTGGGGACGTAGCGGGTCGTCGCGCGCAACTCTTTGGCCACCGTCGCCTTAATGATGTGCCAGGCCGAAGTGGGCCTGGATAGTGTCTGGACGGCGGCAGGCCGGATGCTGGATTGAAAGGGCACAGATAATGCTGAAACGTTCTGCATAGTTTTCTCCTAACCCGGATAAACCGGAACTAAAAGGGCCTTCGGTGCCCGCCTTCTTGCTCATTGTGCAAGAATTAACGTGGTTAGACCCTATTGATCGAATTTCTCACTCAACTCACCGATGTGGTGGACGAAAGCATCCTCCAACGAAACGGCGTGATGGCGAAATCGGGCGTGAATGTTGTCCTCCCGCAATACACGCAGGATCGACTCAGCCCCGAGCATGGCATCACTGACGCCAAAAGATATCCAGTGGCCGTTGCGCTCTTGCCCGAACAATACCGTCTCGAGGCCCTCAATCCGCGCTCGAGTGGCCTGGGGCAAGGCAGCCTTTTCAATCTCGATGGATTCGGTAGCGCCAACGGCAGCCTTGAGATCGTCGGGCGTGCTCGCGACGGCAATTTTGCCGCGATGGATAAGCGCCACACGGTCGGCCAGTTCGTCCACTTCCGACAGAACGTGGGAGGTGAGTAGAAGCGACTTGTTCTCCTTTTGGACGAACTGCTTGAGGAAGGCACGTATCCTCTTGGCAACAATCGGATCAAGCCCCTTGGTCGGCTCGTCCAGGTAGATCAACGGCGGATTGTGCAGCAAGCCACGCATAATGACCACCGTCTGCTTCTGCCCGCCGGAAAGCTGCGTGAACTGCTTGTCGAGATTGGCGTGAAAGTCGAAGTAGGCCACCAATTTGTCGATCTGCTGGTCGATCTGCCGCTTGCTCATTCCGCGCAGCGCGCCGAAAAAGCGCAGATTCTCGGTGACCGTCAGGCGGGCATAGGCGGAGCGCTCCGTGTCCTGGCCGACGTAGCCAAACAGGTGGCGAATCTCCTGGACATGCTGATCCAGGTCATAGCCCAAGATTTCAACCTGCCCGGCGTCCTTCATGAGGACCGTCGCCAGGATTTTGATCAACGTTGTCTTGCCTGCGCCGTTGGGACCGAGCAAAGCGAGAATCTCGCCCTGCCGCAGCTCCATCGAAGCGTCTTGCAGCGCTATCGTTTTGCCGTAGCGCTTTTGCACGTGTCTTGCTGAAAGGTAAACTTCTTGCATCACTCCTCCCCTAGTCTCGATCCGCTCTCAGTGGTAAAATGCGCTTGCCCGAGCAGGCACGCATTTTCAGTGTAACAGAAAACCGGGCGACGTGTGTCGCCCGGTGGGGTGAATGTGAGGGGGTGAATTGTGGGTTACAGCAGACCCAGTTCTCTGCCCCGTTCGATCGCCTCAAGGCGGCTGCCGACGCTCAGTTTGCCGTACAGACGACGAATATGAGTTTTGACGGTATTGAGCGAGACTACGAGCGTATCGGCGATGTTCCGGTTGGACATGTTTGCGGCAATCAGGCGCAGGACTTCCATCTCGCGGTCACTCAACGGCTCCAGCAATTCGCTGGACGTGGCTTGCTTGGACTCCTCACGAAACGCTGCCAGAATCTTGGCCACATAGTCGGACTCCACCGAATAGGATGCTGCAGATGCATACATCCGGCGCAACAACGCCTCTATGGCTTCCCCCTCGTCTACGAAAGC
>JBJYXQ010000574.1:0-6869 GCA_046260035.1 Anaerolineae bacterium | reverse complement strand
AAATGTCCCCAACGCCGGCAACATTCGACAGCCTGTGTTGCGTGGTGCAGTGCGGCATCCAGATCATTCCATTCGTAGAGGCACATGGCCAGCAGCTGGTGTGCGTTACCGGTGGCCGGCACGGGATGCCCGCCGGGTTCGCCTTTCTCTGTTCCCAGCTCCACAGCCTGCTGGCACACCTCTACTCCGCTGTGTAGATCACCGAGCCGAATGTATAGACCACCCAAACCGCTCATCGCCGCCAAAACGGAGATGATATTGCCACCCTCCTGGCCAATAGCAATGGCGTCGAGGAAGGCTTGTCGTGCCGCCGCTATCTCTCCCCGCCCAATGTAAGCCTCGCCCAGGTTCAGCGAAAGAACGCATCTTAGGAGCGCATCGGCGGCAGGAAGGTTCTCCAGTGCGCGTTGCGCCAACGGAATACGCTCCGCGCCACGCGCCACGGTAGAGCGCACTGCGTCTATGTTGCCCTGCATCCACTGGCGTGTGTAGCCTTGTACGTCGAGATACTCCCGCTGCCAGCCCTCCTGTGCCAGTGCGGATTCAGCACCTCGCGCCCAGCCTTCGGCTTCGTCGAATTGACCTCGAGCGATAGCCACCCAGGCGCGAATGATGAGCAGGAGCGGCCGGGATTGCAGGACCTCCTGATCTAAAGCCCCTAACCACTTGAGCAAAGTATCCAATTCGTTGCGTCGCAACGTTTCCAGAGCATTCTGCTCAATCAGGCGCACAGCCCGTTCCGGGTCCGGTGCTTTGAGCGCGTGGTCAATGGCTTCGGCGACCAAGCCATTAGCCTCGTACCACTCAGCAGCCCGGCAGTGCAGGCCTATCAGGTCGTGCGGCGACACTTGCTGCTGCAGGTGATGGCGTAGCAATTCGGCGAACAAGTGGTGGTAACGATACCACTGTCGCCGGTTATCCAGCGGAAAGATGAAAAGGTTATGGCGTTCCAGCTCCTCCAACATCGCCTGACTGCCCGTTTGGACGGTCACCGCATCACACAGCGAAGCCGTCAGCCGTTCCAGGATCGATGTCTGCAGCAGGAACGCGCGCACAGCTTCTGGCTGCCGCTGGAGCACCTCTTCAACCAAATAGTCCATGATGTAACGATCATCCCCGGCAAAGGCAGCGACAAAGGCAGATGTAGTCTCCTGGGCCGGGGATAAGCTTTGCGAAGCAGGCTGACCTTGCAGAGCAAGTCGCCCTTGCAAGGCAAGGGACGCCATTTGCAGGCCAGCAACCCAGCCTTCCGTGCGGGCTTCCAGGCGCGCGATGTCTTCGGAAGTGAGTCCCAAACCCACGATCTGCCCAAGAAATGTCGCGGCCTCTTCCGGGGTGAAGCGCAGGTCGTCAGCATTCAACTCGGTGAGTTGCCCGCGGGCGCGCAGGCGCGCGATGGACAACGACGGCTCTGCTCGGCTGGCGATGACCAGGTGCACCGATGCCGGGAGATGATCCAGCAAAAAGGTCACGCCATCGTGGGTGTACGGGTTGTCGATCAGATGGTAGTCGTCAAAGACCAGGGCAAACGGAGGGAGCGTCGCCATCTCGTTGATGAGGCTGCCCATCATCTCCCCGATCAGAAGGGTGCTGCCACGGGCATCGAATTGCGCAGAAACGGCGGCTAAGAAGGATTCTCCGATAGGTGAGGGTAGATTCTGCGCAGCGGGGAGCGTGCGCAATGCGGCCACCAGGTAAGCTGTAGCGCGGCGTGGGTCGCTGTCGCTTTCGTCGCATGAGAGCCAGGCAACAGAACATTCCAGCCCGGCAACCCACCTGCTGAGCAACGTCGTCTTGCCAAAGCCGGCCGGAGCGACGACGAGCGTTAGCTTGCGCCCTAGAAGCACCCCCTCGTTCAGGCGCTCGATCAGGCGCGGGCGCTCCACAAGGTCTGGGCGCGGCGGCGGGACGTAGAGTTTGGTGGTCAAAAGCGGCATAGCCATAACACCACCATCTTATCACGGTTTTCTCACACCTTCAAATGCTGGGGGGATCGATCTGCTCAATTGATAGGTAGGGGAAAAGCAATGATGCCGGTATCAAGACACCGGCATCATCCTTCAACCTGACTTAAGACTGGGGCGGCACGACTCGAACGTGCGATACATGGATTCAAAGTCCATTGCCTTACCAACTTGGCCACGCCCCAATGTGAGGGGCATTATACCACAGCCCGCTATTCGGGCAATTGGTATGGACGCAGTGGCTAAGGTGCCGGTGCGTCCAGTAGCGTCTTCGCCTCTTTGAAATCCAGTGTGGTGATGGCGCGGATGTAATCGTAGCGCAGTGCATCAATGGCACAGAGGATAATGTTCATCGGAGTCTCGTTTTTTTGCTATAGAAACGTCTAGTTCCCCAGGTCGTGCGCGGCTGATTGTCCGTCGATCCTTGTCATTTTCCGAAGTTCCGCAAGTTGCTTGCTGACGCGCTTCGCACTCGGGATTTGCCCGATTTCATGAAGGATGTCCAAGCTTTCCTGAAGTTGTGCGACTGCCGTACATTCGTCGCCTTCACGTGCGGCAATATTCGCCAGATGGCTGAGACACACAGCGTATCCCCATCGATGTCCCAATGTCTGGCAGTTGCGCATACTCGCTTGAATGTGATGGCGCGCACTCTCTAGCTCGTCGATACTGGTCAGTGCCAGTCCCAGATTCGTCTGTGCGATTATTTGTCCCCATCGGTGATCTTCTGATTGAAACAGCGACAAGCTTTCTTCCAACAAAGCTAACGATCGGTCCGGTTCCTGACGTGCAATAGCGACCAGTCCCAGGATGTTCAGGCAGAATGCCGTGTTTGTTTGGTTGCCAGCTTCGCGGTAAAGTGCGAGGCTGCGTTCAAGGTGCTTTTGTGCCAGACCCAGTTTGCCTTGGAAGCGGTAAACGTCACCCAGATGTAGGAGGCTAAAGGCGATTTCTTCGACCAGATGTGCTTTGGCGAGTCGCTGCTGGCACGTCTCCAGTGCTGCTGCCGCTGCGTCCAGATCGCCCAGGTGAGCGGCAAAGGCCGACTGCCGGGCGAGCAATTGCCAGGCTAGCGATGCCTCCACGTCTGCCGGAATTGCCAACTCCCCGGCTGGTGACCAGCCTATCAGTTGCAACGCTTCCGCAAAGACGGCTTCACCACTTCGGAAGTCGGTGATGATCTCGAAGTAGGTGTAGAGCGTGTCGAAGTACGCTTGCAGTAGGTTCAATTGCCGGTGTGAAGCGGCCCAGCGCCAGGCCGCGCGGATGTTTACCAGATCCGCAGTGATGTCGGCGATTCGATCTTGAATTGCGATAGGAGTTGGGGGAGGCGAAAGGTAGTGCTCCGCGTGTTTTGCTTCTGTTTTCAGCTTCGTGCGTTCATCCAGTGCCAGCTTTTCGGCTGCAAAAACTTTCAGCAACGGATGCCAGCCGTAGCGACCATCTGTACCTCGCTGGATAAGGGATTTGTCGACCAGTGCCAACAGAATCCGCAAGTCAACGCCTACCGCGGCGGCATCGCGCGCGTCGAATCCACCACTAAAAACCGACAGACAGCTTAGTGCGACGCGCTCGTTCAGGTGCAGCCACGCCCACGATTGTGCGAAGACGCGGCGCAGCGAGCTGTGGCGCTCAGGATAGTCTCGCCAGGTATCGCTTGGAAGGTCATGTTGGAATTCCAGTTGCTGGCGGATTTCCTCGCATGAGAGGGCGCGCGTCCATGCTGCGGCCAACTCGATGCCCAAAGGCATACCAGCGACGTTCCGGCAGATCGCGACGATGTCGGCGGCGTTGTCCGCGCTGATCATGAAATCCAGTCGCACGCGGCGCGCCGTCTGCGCGAAAAGTTGGACGGCAGCGAAATCGCCTGCGTTGCCAGCGAACTCGACTTCCGGGAAAGTCAGTCCCTCGAGTGGCAAAACCCACTCGCCGTAAAGGTTAAGACGTTCGCGGGAAGTGACCAAGCACTGCACGCCAGGACACTCGGAGACCAGCCGCGCGCTCAATGCGGGCAAACCCGCGTTGAGCAGGTGTTCGCAGTTGTCGAGGACAAGCAGCAGTTGTTTGGAGCGCATGTATGCGATGACGTGCTCAATGGGGTGGGAATCGCTGCCCGCGAAAACGTCGAAAGCACGCAGGATTTCAGCAGCGACGCCAGCCGTGTCGTGTAACTTGGCGAGAGATACAAAGACGACACCGTTGCTGGGCGCGGGGCGGTGGCGAGCGACGGCAATCGCCAGACGGCTTTTGCCGATGCCCCCCGGTCCAGTGAGTGTAAGCAGGCGGCATTCAGCTTTGTCGAGGGCTTCGTTGATCTGTGCCAGTTCGCGGTCGCGCCCCACCAGTTTGTTGGCGGGATGTGGCACGCGACGCGTTGGCGCATCCGTTTTGACGCGCGCGGCTTTGATCGATGTGTACAATTCGGTTGTTTGCGCGCTGGGTTCAACACCAAATTCGGTGTGCAGTAGATCACGACACGCCTCGTATTGGGCGAGGGCTTTGGTTGGTTGTCCGGTGGCGGCGTAGAGCGCCATTAACTGGCGATGCGTGTTTTCGTGCCAGGGTTCGATGGCGAGCAAGCGTTGGGCGTGTGCGAGTGCAAATTCGGGATTGGATTCGGCTGTTGCAGAAACCAGATGCTCAAGTGCCTGTATCATCATCATCCGCAGCCGTTCGCGTTCTGCCAGCGCCCACGCCTCGAATAACGGTGCGCCATTGATGTAGAAGCCTTCCAGAAACTCGCCCGCGTAGCGCGCTACACCCGCTGCGAGGTGGGGGATATCTGCTGGAGGTTTGTCGTTGAGGGCGCGACTAGCGGCTTCAAACTGGTGGACGTCCGATGTGACGTGGTGGTCGTCCACTTGGACGGTTTCACGATCCGCGACGAGGATTGTGGGATCGGTTAGCTTACGGCGGATATCCCAGAGTGCATGGCGTAGATTGCGACGGGCGCGGTCTTCGGGGATATCGCTCCAGAAAAGACCCGCCAGCCTCGATCGCGTGTGTGACGCGGGATTTAGTGCAAGATAGACCAACAGCGCTTGCGTTTTAGTAGATTCGAGCCGGAGTGGCGTACCATCCTGCTCGATGTCGCAACCGCCCAGCAGCCGAAGCCATAATATCGTTGACGCTATGTCTGGCATGTTGTCTTCTTTGTAACCGGTGTTTCAACGCTCTTTCAACGGTCAGCCATTATGCTAATCATAGCACGGATTCCGTCCGATACGAAACTGCGGAGCGTGATCACCGAATGGACGAAAACAAGTACAAGCATCGTATCTACATCCTCCACGCGTGGCAAAGCGAGTATCCAGGGGAGTACCGGTACGTTCTCGAAGATCCCTTGACAGCGCAGCGGCGTGGTTTTATCGGCTTGGAAGCACTCACCGCCTTCCTCGCGGCTGAAGCGCTGTTACCCAATCGTACCGTGGTGGGGAATGAGCATGACCCTCCGGCGATTTAGTGTCTATCCTAAAATTGCTCTAGCCCCCGTCCTCGGGGGCGATAACCGCCCTGAGACGGGGCTTTACGCGAATTTTCAGACAGATTCTTAATCGAAGACAATCGGAATGTTTCCCGGCCTATCTTCAAGGAGTGAGAAAAATGAATAGAAAGACATCGATCCTTTTTGTTATCCTCGGCAGTAGTCTGATGCTGCTGCTCGTTCAGATGCTTGTTCTGACAGATGGCCCGTCTGGGATCGTTTATGCCGCGCCTCAAGCCTGCGTCGCCGGCCCCCACACCGGGATTATCACCGGGACGCAAACGTGGTGTGCATCCGACAATCCTCACATACTCACGAGCGACGTCACGGTTCCGGCGGGTATGACCCTCACTGTGGAATCCGGCGTCGTGGTCATGGGTGCTGGCAACGCTGAGTTGCAAGTGGAGGGTCACCTGGAGGCGTTGGGCACGCCCACGGAACCCATCACCTTCACCTCAACAACCGATACTGGAGGGGGGCAATGGCAAGGCATCCTGTTCGACGGCGGTACCGGGCACCTGCGCAACACTGTGGTGCGCTATGGGGGAGGGTCGAACAGCGTTGGCATCATCGGCAATATCACCGTGCTGGACACGCTTGCCGGGGAAGTGCTCCTGGAGAGCACTCAGGTACTCACCTGCCTCAACGCCGTTTCTACAGAATATGGGTTCTACATCAACAACGGTCGAACCACCATCAGCGATACCCTCTTCAGCGGCAATGGGAACGGGGGCGCTGCCGCACCTCTCTACATCGCTGGTGCAGACAGTGTCGTCACCTTAACAGATAACAGCTTTACCGGCAACTCCCGCAACCGTATCGTGCTGGCCCCGGGTGCAATGATGGGCCATGATACGACCCTGACGCCCCAAACGGTGCTTCAGGGGTATGAAATGGCAGCCGACTTCACGGTACCTCCCACTATCACGCTGACCCTGGAACCGGGCGTGAAGCTGATGGGTGCTAATGATGTAGAACTGAAGGTGCAAGGTCACCTGGAAGCACTGGGCACGCCCGTGCAGCCCATTACTCTCACCTCTGTGACGGATTCAGGCGGCGGCCAGTGGCAAGGCGTCCTGTTCGACGGAGGTAGCGGTAACCTGCGCCACACCACAGTACGCTATGGCGGAGGGTCGAACAGCGCCGGTATGATCGGCAACATCACCGTGCTGGACACGCTTGCCGGGGAGGTGCTCCTGGAGAGCACTCAGGTACTCACCTGCCTCAATGCCTATTCTACCGAATATGGGCTTTACATCAACAACGGTCGAACCACCATCAGCGATACTCTCTTCAGCGGTAATGGGAACGGCGGTGAGGCGGCGCCCCTCTACATCGCAGGGGTAGACAGCATCGTCAACCTGGCGGACAACAGTTTCACCGGCAACTCCCGCAACCGTATCGTGCTGGCCCCGGGTGCA
>JBJYXQ010000573.1:0-2693 GCA_046260035.1 Anaerolineae bacterium | reverse complement strand
AAGTGGGACGGGGGGCAGTTAAGCTGCTGCTTGCCCGTATCCAGGATCCCGAACGGCCTCAGCAGAGAATTGATGTACAGGCCCGGTTTATCATTCGTGAGTCAACAGGACCGGCCCCATTTTAACGGGGCTGGCCCTCGCAACTGCTGATCAAAGCCATCACTAAAACGGCGCCTAGATCATTCACGGAAGGAAGCTTCTTTATGCGTAAGTCATCCGGTATCGTCAAGTTTCTCAAGCGCAACGCCGCTGCCTATATGTTCCTTATGCCGTGGCTCCTGGGGTTCCTCGTGCTCGCATTTTACCCGATGGTGTACTCGCTATGGCTCGGTTTCACGGATTATGACTTCACAAAGCCCGACGCGACGCAATGGATTGGGTTTGGCAATTACAGGACTTACGCAAGACGCGGGATTGCGTAAGTCCTGTTGAAAACTATATCAGCGGGTGGAAGGGCTACGCAGGCACGTCTTTCGGGAGATTCTTTGCCAACTCGCTCTTTATGTGCCTGATGGCCATCATCGGGAACCTGATATCCTGCACCCTGGCAGCGTACGCGTTCGCGCGACTCAAATTCGTAGGCAGAGGCTTCTGGTTCGCGGTGATGATGATCACACTGATGCTTCCGGCTCACGTCACGCTCGTGCCGCGCTATATCCTGTTCAACACCTTTGGGTGGGTGGGATCACTCCTCCCGATCATCGTGCCGAAATTCATGGCGACGGACGCATTCTTCGTGTTCCTGCTTGTGCAATTCATACGCAGTCTGCCAAAAGAGCTCGACGAAGCAGCGACGATCGACGGCTGCGGGAAACTCGGGGTATTCCTGCGCATTATCGTACCAAACACACTCCCCGCTCTGGTGACGGTCGCGCTCTTCACGTTCCTTTGGACGTGGGACGACTTTTTCAACCACCTGCTATACCTTACGAATCCGCCAATTTTCAGCGTGTCGCGAGCGTTGCGCACGTTCGTTGGTGATGCGGGCGCGGTGCTCCAAACCAACAGAGGTATCCCCTCCTCGCCAGTTGTGCGCCAAGCGACCGGCGTCGGGGCCTCCAAGACGGATGCAGAGGTCTACAGGATCTACGATGCGGTCGCCGACCGTACGATCCCGCAGGATCCGAACCTCCCGAACGACCAGGAGTTCGTGAATGAGCTCGAACTGATTGGTCAGCAGGTAGCTTACGGACAGTCCTCGGTTGACGATGCTGCGGCGGACCTGCAGGCGTTGATCGAACGTCTAGCGGTCAAGTAACTTCCAGCAAAAGTAACAGTCACCAAAAGCGCGGGATCGTGCGATCCCGCGCTTTTTCATTCCCCGCTTGCGAAAATCCTAACTTCTGCTATCATTTGACGGGTTATAAAGCAATGCCAAAAAGCACACTGACGCGATTTCCCGGCCTGGCCGATGCGCATGTTCACCTCCGTGTTCCCGGCGGTGAGCACAAGGAGGATTTTTTCACCGGCACAGCCGCCGCAGTCGCAGGGGGATTCACCACCGTTTTGGCAATGCCCAACACCACCCCACCCCTTACCACCCGCGAAACGCTTCACGATGTCCAGCAACGTGCCAAAGCTGAAGCTTTGTGCGATGTGCATTTCTATGCCGGCGCGTCACCCGATCATCTGGACGAACTACCCACACTGGCCAATGAAACCATCGGCCTCAAAATCTACGCCGATCAGACCTACGGCCCGCTGCGGATCGACAATCTTGCGACGCTGTTGGCCTGTTTCCGCGCCTGGCCCAAGGACAAGGTCATCGCGATGCACGCCGAAGGCCGCACCATTGCTGTGGGTATCGGGCTGGCAGCAGCGTTTGCACAGCGCGTGCACTTTTGCCACGTCAGCCGTGCCGACGAGATTACGCTGATCGCCAACGCGAAAGCGCGTGGCTTGCCGGTCACCTGCGAGGTCACGCCGCACCACCTCTTCCTCACGGACGCTGATGCTGCACGTCTCGGCCCGTTCGGCGATATGCGTCCGCGCCTGGCAACTCAGGCAGATGTGGATGCACTCTGGACACACATCGACACGACCATCGACTGCATCGCCACCGACCACGCGCCGCATACGCGCGATGAGAAACTCGGCCCTGTGGCCCCACCCGGCGTCCCCGGTCTGGAAACCGCGCTGCCGCTTATGCTCACCGCCGTTCAAGAGGGACGGCTCAGGCTGGAGCGCCTGATCGAATTAATGGCGCACAATCCACGGCGAATTTTCGGTCTGCCGGAGCAACCGGAGACGTGGATCGAGGTCGATCTCAACGCAGCCTATACGTTGTCCGATACAGGACTCCATACCAAATGTGGATGGAGTCCTTTTTCTGGGATGCCCGTCCGGGGAAAGGTAGAAAGTGTACAGTTACGCGGCCTTCCAATTTTCACAGAAGGCACCATCATTCGTTCACCAGAGAGAACCCGCTATTGAGCGGGTTCTTTTTTGTGATATTTATCTTTTCAGTCTAAGGAGGAGAGAACCATGGAACAGATGCAAACCTTGCCAAAGCTATTCGATTTCGGGACAATGCTACAGAAAACGGTCAGCACCAACGGCCTAGCTGGTCAAGACATCATTTCGGTGAACCAATTTGACCGCGACAAACTGGCATATATTTTCACCCGCTCGCACGAGATGCGCGAGTTGGTCGAGCGCGTGGGGGGCTGCGACCTGCTCAAGGGCTACGTGTT
>JBJYXQ010000572.1:0-2044 GCA_046260035.1 Anaerolineae bacterium | reverse complement strand
CGCAGCGTTGGGTTACAGCCTGGGTGAAGTGAGTATGCTGTGGGCACTCGGTGTATGGCGCGACGGCGACGCGGGCCACGAAGCCTGGCAGAACTCGCCGCTCTTCGCGACACGCCTGTCGGGTCCAATGGAAGCCGTCCGCGAATTCTGGGGGCTACCAGAGCATGTGGACACAGACCTGTGGCACGTGTACATTCTAAAAGCATCCATCGAGCGCGTACAGACGCAGGTGCAAAACGAGCCGCACGTCTATCTGACCATCACCAACACAACGAAGGAGGTCGTCATTGCGGGGGATCCGCAGGGATGCACGCGCGTTATCGCAGCGCTGGACTGCCACGCGCTGCGCGTCCCCTTCAACGCGGCCATCCACGCTCCGGCGATGCGCTCAGAACACGGCACGTTTGTCAATCTGTACACACAGTCTGTGTCCCCGGTCCCCGGCATTGACTTTTACTCGGCGGCCGGATATGCGCCGCTGACGCTCAACATCGAAGCGCTAGCACACGCAATGGCAGATATGTCGTGCGCGCCCATCGACTTTCCCCGGCTGATCAACGCCGCCTACGACGGCGGCGCGCGGTTGTTCATCGAACTGGGGCCACAGGGAACGTGCTCGCGCTGGATCAAGCGCATTCTCGGTGACAAACCCCATGCTGCCATCCCCATCAACCGCAGCGGTGCAGGGGATTATGAAACCGCGATTGCAGTGCTGGCACTGCTGCTCAGTCACTGTGTCCCCCTGGATCTATCACCGCTCTACGCTGTGCCAGAAGCGCCGGCTATCGTTGAGGAAGCGCAAGCGTGGCAGGCACAGTACCTCGACAACCTCAGCCGACACGCAGCGCGCGTCGCCGAGGGACACGCGGCGTTCTTGCGGACTAGGCAGGTGGCACTGCGGCACACGGGTGAGTTATTACAGATGCAGGCAGCCGTAGCACAGCGGATGATCTCAACGGATCGAACGGATTTTAGCGGAGAGCATATCCCGCACAAGCGAGAGAACGACTATCCGATTAGCCGACCAACGGCTAATCCATTGTTTGGCAGAAGTCATCTTGAAGCCTTCGCCGCTGGGTCACCAGAAGACTGCTTCGGATCGCTGTACGCCGCCTACCCCAACCGGCGTATCCCGCGCATCCCCAATGGCGATCTTTTGCTGATGAGCCGCATTTGCGAGATCGACGGTCAAAAGGGCAAGGTGCATGTTGGGAACTGGCTAATGAGCGAATACGATGTTCCTGCTGATGCTTGGTTTTACGATGAGGCAAATTATCCGACATTGCCTTATGCAATCTTGATGGAGATTGCGCTGCAGCCGTGCGGTTTCCTTTCGGCCTATCTTGGTTCGATCCTACCCTATCCCGACACGGACTTCTATTTCCGCAATCTGGACGGGTCCGGGACACTGCACAAAACCATCGACGCGCGCGGCAAGACGCTGACCAATCACGTCGAACTGACAGCTTCGACGGCCATCCGAGGCATCATTATGCAGAAATACACCTTCGCGGTGGCGTGTGAAGGGGAAGTGTTTTATGAAGGTTCGGCGTCCTTTGGCTATTTCACGCCACAAGCGTTGGAAAACCAGGTAGGGCTGAATGGCGGTCAATCGGTACTCCAACGACCAGCGACCGGGGAGATGATCAACCTTCGCGCGCAAGTCGGGCAGCTGCGTTTACTGGAGAATGCCATTTTTGTCACCGACGGAGGGCGCTATGGGCGGGGATATGTGTACGCGGAAGCGCCTATCGATCCACTCGACTGGTTCTTCGCCAACCACTTCTACGAGGATCCGGTGATGCCCGGTTCGTTAGGCGTCGAAGCGATGCTTCAGGCGCTCCAGGTCTACGCTCAACAGCGGCACATCAGCGAGGCGACAGGCGCTTTGTCAGGCCAAACGACAACGTGGACGTATCGCGGACAAGTGCCGCCGGAGCGAGGTAACGTACGGCTCGAAGTTCACATTTCCGATGTCGCTGGGACATGCATCACTGGGGACGCAAGCCTGTGGTGGAAAGACCGGCGCATCTACGAGGTCAAG
>JBJYXQ010000571.1:0-2266 GCA_046260035.1 Anaerolineae bacterium | reverse complement strand
TCCAGCCAACCCACCAGTTAAAGTTGTCGGGTGAGCCAACACGGCCGGTGAGGATTCTGGCGATCAGCGTCTCGCTTCTGGGGAAGGTGCCAAGCGCAGCGGGCGCTTCTTCTTTGGGGGCTGCGGGTTCGGCTGTCGCCGTCACGACGATTTCCTCGACTTCAACTACGGGTTCGCCCTCGACTTCGACGATGCGCGTGACCTCGATCGGAACTTCTTCTCGTTCCGTGATGACCTGAGGTGTGGGGGTGCTGCAGGCCGTTGCCGCCATCGCGGTCGCGAATACGGCCGCGCTGCGCAGAAATTCTCTGCGCGTGAGTTTCTTTCTACTCTCCTTCATCTTTTTGCCTCCAGATATTTTTTACTGAAACTGAACATGTTGACTAATCTTAGGGTACGGCGCATATTTTCGATATATCGCTTATACTGTCCCTCCTTTTTATTGCTATCGTGTTGCTGGTATCGTTACCAAAGATGAAAAAAGGGATTTGCAGCAAACTGTTATTTAATGGACCGACATGAATCCCTGATGACCAACCGGGTGGGTACCTTGCAGAGTGTCTCGTCCAAAGTTTTGCCTTGGATCAGTTTGATCAACATTGTTGTGGCCACATATCCCATCTCACTTACTGCTTGATCGACTGTGGTTAATCCTGGCACAGAACACATCGCTAAAGGGATATTGTCGAATCCTACCACCGATAAATCACCAGGAACGCGCAAACCAGCTTCGTTCGCCGCATCAAGAACGCCAAGCGCAGATTGATCGTTTGCAGCAAAGATCGCTGTCGGTGGATCTGGTAAGGCGAATAAATGTTGTGCGCCGTGAAAGCCGGCCATGCGGGTATAATCACCTGATTGGATTAGTGTTTCGTCAACCAGCAATCCCGCTTGTTCAAGCGCCTCGATATAGCCTTGTTGCCGCAGGCTCGAACTGACGAGGCCTTGCCGTCCGGTGATGAAGCCGATGCGCCGATGTCCCAGGTCGATCAAATACTCCATTACCGCAATGGATCCCTCGCGGTTAGCCGAGATGACGGCGGGAAAGATGTTGTGCTCATGGGGATCCAAGGCCACAAGTGGTGAAACAGCGGTCATGTCCTCTGTTGTGGGGGTCACGACCAACACGCCGTCGGTAATACTGCCATCCAAGCGCGACAAGTGTCGGCGTTCCCACCCGGATTGGGCAGTTGCAGCGATGTGACCGCTGCTGTAAGCGATCAAATCGTATTCTGTGCCGCGAACCGCTTTGCCGATCCCTTTGAATAATTCAAGACTGAAAGGATCGCCTATATCAACAACCAGGATGCCAATGACGTTGGTGCGCCGGCTGCGCATACTGGTCGCGGCGAGGCTTGATGTGTATCCCAATTCGGCGATCACACGCCGTACCTTTTCATAGGTTTCTGCTGAAACGTCATCCTTATCGTTGAGGACACGTGACACAGTAGAAACCGAGACCCCACAGGCTTCGGCGACATCTCGAATGGTGAGAGAATTTTTCTTACGACTCATAATGGCTCGAATGCGGTGAATGGCTCTCCGGTAACAATACCGGTATCGTTACCGGAGCTTATATAAACTATAGCATAGTTTTTTCGCTGTGTCAATAGGTTTGTTGACCAATTGGCGAAATTGTTAGAAAGTGCGCCATACCTGCCTGTTGTCTTTGTTGTTGAATTGTGCGCCTTTGCAAAACGTGGTATAGTTTGTGTTGCTTGTGATCATTTAGGATCTATCCGAAAATTCGCCGTTGATGGACTTGAAACACTCGTAAGTACGGTTTTTGGATAGAGGCTCAATCCTCAAGGGAGCGCAAACAATGGACACTGTACCCTCTTTTGAAACGCGGCTCCGGTTCCTGCGTGAGCAGCATGCCGCATTGATCGAACGCAGAAACACGATCAACTCCGCTTGGTCTAATGGCATCTTTGACCGTTGGATGTATCCTGTGCTGACTGCCGCGCATACGCCGCTCTTCTGGCGCTATGACCTCAATCCCAAGACCAATCCCTATTTGATGGAACGCATGGGGATCAATGGTGTGTTTAACGCGGGTGCGATGGAATTAGACGGGAAGATCCTTCTCGTTTGCCGGGTTGAGGGCTACGACCGTAAGTCCTTCTTTGCCGTTGCCGAGAGCGAAACGGGGGTCGACGGTTTCCGCTTTTGGGATTATCCCATCGTTATGCCGGAAACTGATGATCCCGACGTCAACGTCTATGATATGCGCGTGGTACAGCACGAGGATGGCTGGATCTACGGC
>JBJYXQ010000570.1:0-2197 GCA_046260035.1 Anaerolineae bacterium | reverse complement strand
CTTATGGCATCGCTGGCAGAGACGTGAAAGTGGCCTCAATCCTGTGAAGTTTATCGATGTGCAGACGCGCGATACGTTCTTGGACCCCACACCTTCGCGCGAAGCCCTCGGCTACGGGTGCGGCGGTCTCGATGCGGCGTTGGCTAAGACGGTCGAGGCGTGTCTTCGTGCTTGAGCAGTGCAAGGATGATATCGCCGTGAGCCTGGAAATCCTGGGCCTGCAATCCCTCAATCTCGACCCAGCGAGGTTTACCTGCTGCATCGTCCTCCACTAGAGCGTCATCTAGCAGCTCAAGGGTCTTCGGGCGACATATGTAGTAGAAGTGCAAACCGTGGTACGCCGTCTCTGAGGGGTCGTAGTAGAAGAACAGTTCTTCAAAACGCGCGAATCTCTTGATCTCCACCTCTATACCGGTCTCTTCCCGGATCTCCCGTCTCAACGCATCCTCAGCTTTCTCTCCTACATTGATGCCGCCGCCCGGAGGATGGTACTTGCCCGTGTGATGCATTTTCATGAGCAGAACCTTACCCTCGTTCACGATGATCCCATAGGCCGCTGGTCGCAGAACTAATTCGTTCCTCCGAACCATCTTCTTATGACCATCCGTTGTGATACATTCAACCATCAACATTTTCGTCTCCTAGAAGAAACTCCCGAACTTTCACTGCGATTACATTTATCAGTTTGGCAGTGTTTCATCATTGGCTCCTTCTGCTTGGGAAATGGCTACAACAGGATCACGCCATCCTGAGTCCACCACACGGCGACGACTGTTCCCGGCTTGGGATCGCCCGTGAGATAGATGGAAGATATTGACTCGCGTCCTTGACAGCGAGCGCCCGCCGGTAAGGTAAAGGTGTACTCAAGTTTGACGTCGAGACTGCTCGAGCGTGCCGGGGGTTGGTGGACTGCGGTGATTTCACCTGGCAAGGCTTGTCCCCGGCGCGAGATTGCACGGATTGCGCGGTATCCCGCGAGATGGCGATAGATCGGCGTGACAGTTATATAGACCCACAATACTCCCAGGCCAAAAAGGACCCAGTAGAGAACACTCTTGGGCACCGGATCGAGCGCATAGACATTCTCCGTGGGATCGGTGCGCAGATAGCGCACGGGAACCTCTTGTCCTTCGCGAAAAACGCCGTTGCTGCTTTCCACAATCTTCCCGGATGCCTGTTGCCCGTCCTCGGTTTGGAACGTGTAGAAGTAGTGCCAGTTGAAATGGTCACCGCTTTGCAACGGCACAATTGAGATGATTGTGGCGTCGGTAAATGCCCAGTCATTCCGCACGGAGAAATCGCGCACGAGACCACGGATACCCGGCCAAAGGAAGAAAAATATCCCCAAGCCCAAGAAAACGAGCGCGAAAATGAAGGTCGGTGAAAAGATGATGTGGGCGAATGTGAGCAGGATATCGCGCTTGCCCTCGGCGAACGCCTTGTGGCGTTTGTCAATTAGCGTACAAGCGAATGGGACTCGTGGAGCAGCCATAATTTGTCAGACCGCCTGGCGGTCAATTGCCCGGAACTACTCGGTCCCAATCATCACATTTGATGCTTTGACGATGGCGTAGGCTTCTTTGCCCACCTCAAGTCTGAGATTCTCGCATGACTTTATGGTGATGATCGATGTCATTTCCAAACCCGGGGCGATCTCAACCGTTACTTCCGCGTTTACAGCGCCGATTTCAATAGCCTTGACGACACCTTTCAGAACATTGCGCGCACTCAGTTTCATGGTTTCACCTCTCCTTATCTCTTTGGTGTTGATAAGTCTCTGGATATAATTTACTACCCTTTTCTCTCTAGCGCAATGTAGTAATCCAGGTGTTCGATGATTTTCTGCCACGCATCGAATTCCAGGCCGAAGTCTTCTTTCATATCTGACACATCCCAGACCAATCCGTCGTCGCTCCAGCCTTTGTCCTCCAGGCGCACCTCACTTTGGGATCCACTTCTTTTGACAGCTTCCAAAGCTATTGCATGCCAGGAGTAGAAATTCTTACCCAGGCCGTAATAGGTTTTGCGGTTAAAGGTACTGTGCAGAACAGAGGTGTACAGTTTTGCCAAGTCACCGGCAAAGACAAACTGCGTGCCATCGTTTTTGGTGACGATAATTGGCTCATTGTTGACGGCCTTGTGAACGATGTCGCGGAAGCGTGTATCGCTCTGTATGCTACCACCTTCGATGGCGGGA
>JBJYXQ010000569.1:0-5571 GCA_046260035.1 Anaerolineae bacterium | reverse complement strand
TGCCCGTACAGGGCGTTTGGATTAACATCACCACCGAACTGCGGCTGGACAACCGTTTTACCTGGCCCCGTATCCGCGTGAAGGGGAATCTGTCACTCGACGGGTTCGCCACGTTGCTCCAAGATCTCGCCACAGAGTAAACGAATTCCGAACGGCAAGGGATCACTGCGCTGTTGCGCAGGCGGTGTCACATGGCGCACGCGATTGAGGACTCTGAACTTGCACAGGAGGCGTTATGAGCGAGAGTAAGTTGGATACCTGGTTCCCGCGTTCTAAACCGGTAGATCCGACCGTGCTGGGCGCAGTCGTCAGCGGCAGCCTCAGCAAAGGGCTGGAGGCCAAATTATCGCCAAACCGTCTGATTGAGGGGCTGGCGGTGGGCCGCTACGTTGTCGTGCGCGGGCAGACGGAGCGCCGCTTCTTCGGGATGATCACCGACGTGACCTTGGCAAGTCGCCACCCTGAGGTGGAACAGTCGCCGCCGGAGGACCCAGACGGTTTCTTGGCGCAAGTCTATCGCGGCACGCTCACCTACGGGCAGATGCATATCACACCGATGCTGGTTGTCGAAGACGGCCAGCCACGCCCTGCAAAGACCATCCCCGCGCACTTCACACGTGTGTACGAGGCTACACCAGAAGAGGTCGCGCAGATCTTTGGTGACCCCGATGAACCCGGACGATTTTACATCGGCGAGCCGCTGGAAATGGAGGGCACGCGTATCGCCCTGGATTTGCCGCGCTTTGTCGAGCGCTCCAGCGGCATCTTCGGCAAGAGCGGCACCGGCAAGACCTTCCTCACGCGGATGGTCCTGGCGGGTATTATCCAGGAGCGCGCTGCCGTCAACCTGATCTTCGACATGCACAACGAGTACGGCTGGAAGAGCCAGGACGAAGCTAAGAAGGATGTCAAAGGACTGCGACAACTCTTCTTCGATGGGCGAGTAAGTGTGTTCACGCTCGATCCCGATTCGTCGCGACGGCGCGGCAGCAAGGTAGATTTTAGCGTCCGTATTGGCTACGATCAACTGGAGCCGGAGGATCTGGAAATGCTGGCCCCGCTGTTTGGCTTCACCGATGTCCAGACAAACGCGCTGTATATGTTGCGTCGCCGGCTTGGCATCTCCTGGGTGCGCCGTCTGTTGGCCGAGGAACCGGACGAAGGCTTGATCGCCATTTTGGAGAGCAACCAACTGCACGAAGGCACGCTCGGTGCGATCAAACGTAAGCTAGAGCAACTGCGCCGTTTCGATTTCCTGGTCGACGAAGCGCCCGATGACCCGATTGGCCGCATTTTGAATTATATCGAGAGCAACGTCAGCGTGATTTTGGAGTTTGGTCGCTACGGTAATGCCCTGGAAGCCTACATCCTGGTGGCAAACTACATCACCCGGCGGATCCACAAAGCGTATGTGGATCGCAAGGAATCGGCACTCGGTGGCAAGGGGAGCGAACCGCGTCCGTTGATCATCACCATCGAAGAGGCGCATAAATTTCTCGATCCGACAATTGCGCGCCACACCATCTTCGGCACGATTGCACGGGAGATGCGCAAGTACAACGTCACTCTGTTGGTGGTGGATCAGCGACCGAGCGGCATCGATCCAGAGGTAATGAGCCAGATCGGCACGCGGGTGACGGCATTGCTGGACGAGGAGAACGACATCCGCGCCGTCTTTTCGGGTCTGGCGGGGACGGCAGCGTTGCGCGAGGTGCTGGCACGTCTGGAAACCAGGCAGCAGGCGCTTATCCTTGGCCACGCCGTCCCCATGCCGATTGTCGTGCGGACGCGCGACTATCAAGATCTGTATGGCGAGATAGCCGGCAAGGGTATTGATGTCGCGGACGCGACATCGGCGCTGTTTGGCTGACGCGCGTTAGGAATGGTTAGTTGTTAAAAATGTGATATAGTGGTGGTAGATATATTGGATCAGTTCAGACCAATGAATTATGGAAGTGATAAACGAGCCCACTGCGCCTGGCGCTAGCATTTTAATCGTTGATGATACGCCCTTCAATCTGAAGTTCCTGTCGGATGTGTTGAGCCGGGCGGGATACGTCACGCATACCGCAACCGACGGGCAGCAAGCTGTGGAACTTGCGCAAACGCTTGACCTGGATTTAGTATTGCTCGACATTATGATGCCGGGATTGTCAGGTTACGAGGTCTGCAGCCACCTGAAAGCCGATGAAAAGACACGCGATGTCCCCGTCATCTTTCTCAGCGCCTTGAATCAGGAGTTGGATAAAGTCCAGGCCTTCACAGTGGGTGGCGTAGATTACATCACCAAGCCCTTCCAGGTGAAAGAGGTGTTGGCGCGCATCGAGACGCATCTGACGCTGCGTCATCTACAAAAAGACCTGGAGGAGAGAAACCTTTCCCTGCAGCAGGAGATTGCCGAACGGAAGCTGGTAGAAGAAGCGCTACGCCAGCAAACCATCGAATTGGAAACGCGTAATGCAGAACTGGATGCTTACGCCCACACTGTCGCCCACGATCTCAAAACCCCACTCACCGCCGTGGTAGGATTCAGTGATTTGTTGCAGAGACGCTATCCCCAGATGACGGCCGATAAATTGGGCGAAACATTGGCGATCATTGCGCAAAATGGACGGCGGATGGCGAACATCATCAACGAGATGTTGCTACTCGCCAGCGTGCGCCAAATGGACGAAGTACCGATGAAGGCGCTGGATATGGGCGACATCATCGATGGGGCCAGAGAGCGCCTTGTCGATATGTTTAGAGAGCACTCGGTCGATATTGATCCACCTGAGGCCTGGCCCACTGCTTATGGTTATGGCCCCTGGGTTGAAGAGGTATGGGTCAATTATCTGAGCAATGCGGTCAAATACGGTGGAACCCCGCCCCACATCGAGGTAGGAGCGACACCAGAGCCGCCGGATAGGGTGCGCTTTTGGGTACGTGACAATGGCACTGGCTTGAGTGAGGAAGAGCAGACACACCTGTTTACCGCTTTCACACGTTTAGGCCAAACCTCGGTCGAAGGACATGGACTGGGACTTTCCATTGTGCAGCGGATCGTCACAAGATTGAGAGGAGAAGTAGGGGTCGAGAGTGTCGAGGGGGAGGGAAGCACGTTTTTCTTCACCCTTCCGGCAACTATGGATGACACAGACGAGCCCGTTGCAGAAAAGTAACGATGGAACAAGCGATCTTCGAGAAACAAACCCGACTCAAAATCTTCCCACCTTGCGCGCTCATTTATATCGTTTATAGGCGTTTGCTCGAACATGGTGTGCGCGCCACCTTCCTCTGGGTACAAGACAAAATCCTACGCCGCACACGCGGCTTTTCGCCACCCTACATCAGCCGGGTGCAACCCAATCTGTATGTTGGCGGGCAACACAGGCGTCATGGGCTGGCACGGATGCGTGATCTAGGCATTGTCGCTGTGGTCAATATGCGCGAAGAATCCGATGATGCGCAGCGCGGGCTGGAGTTAGATCACTATCTATGGCTATCTATTACCGATGATACCTCACCGACACCGGAGGAGCTTGAGCGCGGGGCAGAGTTTATCCGCCATCACATTGCTGAGGGCCACGGGGTCTATATCCACTGTGCCGCAGGCGTGGGGCGTGCTCCTTTGATGGCTGCAGCGTACCTTGTGGATACGGGTATGAGTGCTGCGCAGGCGTGGAATACCATTCGTCAGGCGCGTCCATTCATACGCCCGACGCCATCTCAAATCACCGCCCTTGACGCTTTTGCCGCGCGAGACAAAAACCATATCTAGGTTGACCCTGATAACGGCTAAACGACTACCCGACAATGACGCAAAACTTTTCACCAGAGAGCAATGCAATGGATATGTACGAGGACGTCACATTGAATGCGCCACATATCCAGAGACGCGTGCAAGCTGCCATCGGGCGCGTCATCGAAGATCCGGTATTGACAGGAGCCCTCGCTGACGATGAAGCCCTCATCCTGTTGCACTGGGCTGAGACAGAGATTGAGCGCCTGGTGTTGGAAACTGCTGATATGGATGATGAGGAGGCCTGGGAACAGCTCAACCCGGCGCTTCACACGTTGCGGCGTTATATCCGCCGTACAGCTAACACCAGCGCCGACACAGATGATCCGGCCGGCAGGCTGCACCTGCTCCTGGCATCGCCGCCTATCTATACCGAGGAGACGTAGTTTATGACGCAATCAACCTCCACCCAAGGGAAAAAACGGCCATTCGGATGGAAAGAGTTGCTGATTTCCCTTTTTATGCTCATCGTCGCCTGGGCTGGCGCGGACTTGTTAGGGTTTGGTGGTAGCTCAAAGCCTGTCGAAGTCTTTGAAGGGGCCGATATTCAGGTCTTATTCACGACGCCTCGTTACCCTGATCAGGCAACAGACCACCAGGGTGGAATAGATGAACGCCTGGCGGCAGCCATTGACAGTGCCCAGACAAGCGTCGACGTCGCCGCTTTTGATCTTGATTTGCCGAGTGTTACGGATGCCTTGGTACGTGCACATCAGCGTGGCGTGCGGGTACGCCTTGTGACGGACTCGGATTATGCCGAATCTTTAGGTCCTACGAGCTTGCTCCAAGCTCAAGCTCCGGTCGTGTTCGACAGCGCCGAGCCATTCATGCACGATAAATTCGTCATCATTGACGGCGAACAGGTGTGGGCTGGCTCCTGGAACCTGACGACCAACGGAACCTATCGCAACAATAACAACGTCATCATCGCTGACTCCAAGCTCCTGGCGGAGAATTACACGACGGAGTTCGAGGAGATGTTCGTCCAAAAACAGTTCGGATCCTCCTCACCTGATGACACACCACAGCCACAAGTCGAGATTAATGGTGTGCAAGTGGAGAATATCTTCGAGTCGGAAGGGGACGCACGCACGCGGATGATCCGGTTGATCAAGGACGCGAAATCAAGCCTCGATGTGATGGCTTTTGTGTTCACCGACGACGATATTGCCAGTGCCATTGTCGCGCGCCACCGTGCTGGCGTTCCCGTGCGCATCGTCGTCGAGACACGCAACCTCGACACCACCGGTTCGGATGTCGCTGCTTTTCAGCAAGCCGGTATCGATATTCTGCCCGACGGTAATCCCTACATGATGCACCATAAGGTCATCATTATTGATCAAGCCATCGTTGTCACGGGATCGTACAACTTCAGCAGCAACGCCGCTAACTACAACGACGAGAACGTGCTCATTCTCCACGATGCAGGTATTGCCGGACAGTACACGGCTGAGTTCGAGCGGGTGTATGCGCAAGCAAAAGCGGCGCAATAAACATAGCGCGCCGCCTCCTTGGTAGACAAAATCCTTGTGAAAACCTTCGCAAGGTTGGTTCCCCAGTTACAGTAGACTTTCGTAGACCTCCATCACGCGCTGCGTCATTAATTCCTGGGTGAACTCCGTCTCGACGCGTAAGCGCGCAGCCTGTCCCATCACACGGCGTTTTTCGGGATCGTCTACAAACTCGCGTATCGCCGCCGCGAGCGCTGCTGGATCTTGTGGAGGAACCACACGCCCGGTGACACCATCTTGCACCACCCAGGACGTACCACTTCCTACCTCCGTGCTCAC
>JBJYXQ010000568.1:0-5004 GCA_046260035.1 Anaerolineae bacterium | reverse complement strand
ATGTCGTCGGTCAGTGGCTCGTATTTGCCGTTGGGCCACCAACCCAGTGCCTGGATGGTCACTTTCAGATCACGCTTGAAGCGGATGGGGTCGAAGATGTGCCAGCGATAGAGATCGTGACGCGGCACTTCGCCCGGCTCTTTGCGATAGAGCGGATAACCCAGAAATGGCGTGGAGTAGGTTTCCCCGCCGAAGCCCCATGCGCCACCGAAGTAATCCTCCGTGCCGGTGCCACAGATGGTGGGGAACTCCGTCCCACCGTCTGCGGTGTCGCCGTCTGTGGCGTCCCCGTCGATGTAGAACTTGATCTCGCCCTCGCCCCACCAGCCGTTGGAGAGCTGCGTCCAGGCGAGGAACGTGCCGACGTAATGCCCCTGTCCCCGCACGCTATCGAGAAGGATGTGCTCTGGGTATTCGCGGGTGGTGAGCGAACGCCGCCATTGTGCGTGGAAGTAGGCGGCGTTGTCAGGAACGGTGGTCAGTGCGTAGGTGATCTGGTAGAAGAAACCGCTGATAGCGTCCTTGTGCTGGCTCTCGACGGTGATGCGTGCGTGTTTGCGGAACGGCATCGGCCAATAGCTGTTGAACCCGCCGGAGGGGTTCACCGCCATCGGCAGCGAGTTGACGTTGTGGCGCAGCGCGTGGCCGTTGCAGAAGAAGTCGCCCAACGGAACCTCGATGGAGGGCGTCTCCTCGCCGTCCCAGAAAAAGCGCAGGGTTGTGTCGCGGTAGGCGCGTGGGTCCACCGTGATCCAGATGTGTTGGATGACACCAGGGCCTTCGATATCCGCCAATGTGGTTGTTGTGCCCGGCTCCAGCGTGATGCAGGGTCGGATCTTCCATCCCTGGCCCAACATCGAACCGGCATTGCGGGTATCGGGGATGGCTTTTGCGCCGTTGCCCTTTGCGCCGGTGGGGTTCTCAGCGGAGATCGAGCGTGTCTCTGCGTCGGAGAGCAGCGGTAGGCTCCCCAGTCCTAAATTTAGCCGGTAGATTTCGTTCATCAGAACCTCCTCAAGATCGTGAACAACGATTGGACCTAAGAATTGGAGAGGGGTGGATAGTTTCCTAATCCTGGCTTCCAAATGCCTAGTCCCTTATACATCGTATGATAGCGCGCTAGACAAAAAAGAGCAACCTGGCCTGTGTTGTGCCGTTTTTACATTCTTGTTGCACGATTGTTATGCTTATGTTACGAAACTTCACGGTGGATATTGTATGATGGAGGTGTTGACCGCCAACGACAGACTGGATAGATAACCGTGATCACAAGCGAGGCGAGAGAATGTCCATAAATGAACCGCTTTTATATGGCGATAGCAATGAGTTCCCGTTCGATGCGTTGGCGAAATTTTCTGCGACACAACCCCTTTCTCCGTGGTCGACGTTAGCGGTATCGGCAGTATGCCAAGCACTCCGCGATGCGGCAGAGGGTGATTACGATGCGCTTCTCTGGCTTGTGGGTGAGGGGCGTGCGTGGTTAACCGCACTGGGCATCTCCGTCGAAGTGGTGGATACGTGGGGCATTAAGTTATGATTGGGTTATACTGCTATTGACAGAATTTGCGATTCATGCTATTATCGATGCTGTAAGTACATACCCTATACACAAAGACGCCTAATGTCTTCATCATCATAGATGAGACAACGGGGGAACCAGATAAGGGGCGAGTCGGTCAGAGAGACCGTAGGGCGAGCTTCTTCGGCCCAAGCCCGACAGCTAACCTCGTAGGCGTGGAAGAAGGCACCTGGTGTTGAAAGGTGCCCTTTTTCTTTTTAGGGCGCCTTATTGGTAAAGTTTCGTCATGACGGAACGGGCTTCGACCAATAAGGAGGATCGAATGCGTGACATGGATGAGCCGGTAGTTATACCGGCGGTCGTCAAACCGGATTTTGTGGCACAGTTGCCGACTTCGGTGACAACGACACTGCAAGCTGAGGGAGTTCATCCCGACGCACTGACTCTGGCGGTGCAATCGGACCTAGGCCCCGATGGGCGATTTGGCGAGCAATGGTTGCTGATGGATCCCCAAGATCTGTGGGTGATCGAGCGCCACAATGGAACCGCCAATCTGCGACACAAGTTTCCCCTGGACCAAATTGAGGATGCGAAGGTTGAACGCTGCGTCGGCAATGGCTTGATGCAGGTGACCGTGGACCAGCAACCTCACGTACTGCTGCACTATTCCAACGAGCTGACTGACCGCTTTGGACGCGTCGCGCATTACCTGCACGCACGTGCTGAATACGGCGAGGATGTGCCGGTTCCCGATCCAGCGGCAGACAGCCACACCTGCCTGGTGTGTGGGCGCTCCCTCGTCGATACATCATCCAAGGTGTGTCCCAATTGTATCCAACGCGGCAAGTTGTTTCGCCGCTTGATGGACTTGGCCCGTCCCTATTGGGGCAAGATGGGCCTGATCGTGATCCTGCTGGTAGTGGGGGTCCTCGTGGACTTGTTACCTCCCTACCTGACCCGTATTCTGATCGACGACGTGCTGAGGGTCGATGGAAGTGCGGGCGGAAATCCGACGTTGCTGCCCTGGTTAGTCGGTAGCTTGTTGGGTATACAGATCATTCGAGTGCTCCTCACAATCGTCACCAACTGGTCGACGATTAACGTCAGCACTCGTTTTACCTCACACATCCGCGACCAACTGTTCGCGCACCTGAAGAAGCTCTCCGTCGATTATTTCGACAAGAACCAGGTCGGGCGGTTGATGACGCGCGTCAATCAGGACACTGAGGAACTGCAGGGCCTCGTCTCGCAGATGACGACGTTTACCCTGAATATCCTGCTGGTGTTGGGGATCGGTGTGGTACTGTTCACGATGGCGCCATCGCTGGGGTTGTACGTGCTCATCCCGACGCCATTTGTGTTAGCTGCTGCCTACTTCTATTATCGCTATATGCGGCCGCATTTCCGCCGCTTCTGGGTCGCTCGCTGGCGCTTGAACGCGATGCTGAACACCTTCCTCTCTGGCGTGCGCGTGGTGAAGGCCTTCGCGCAGGAAGATGAAGAGGAGCAGCGCTACCACGACCGCAACATCACGTTGCTCAACTCCCGCCTCCAGGTGGATTTGGCGTGGAGCAAATTTTTCCCGTTGATCTCGTTTGCATTCAGTGCGGGTGGCTTGATCATCTGGTATGCGGGTGGGCGCGCGGTGCTCGCCGACACGATCACACTCGGCACGCTGATGGCATTCCTGAGCTATCTGGGGATGTTCTACGGCCCGCTTTCGAACCTCACGCACATCAGCCAGGCCCTCAATCGCTTCCTTACCATCTCGCAGCGGACGTTCGAGTTGCTGGACGAGGAGCCGGAGAAGCAACCGGCGCATCCGGTGCGTACAGCCCGTGTTGGTGGCAAGATTGAGTTCGACAAGGTGACCTTTGGCTACGATCCTTACTACCCTGTGATCCGCGACGTGAGTTTCACCGTCGAACCCGGGGAAATGATCGGCATTGTAGGGCACAGTGGCGCGGGCAAGACGACGCTGGTGAACCTGCTGTGCCGCTTCTACGATGTGACACAGGGGGCGATCCGCATCGACGGCGTGGATCTACGCGACCTTTCGATGGAGGAGATTCGCCAGCAGATCGGCATCGTATTGCAGACGCCGTTCCTGTTCCGCGGCACCTTGGCGGAGAATATTGCCTATGGCCGGCCCGCTGCGACGCACCGCGAGATCATCCAGTCTGCCAAGGCGGCCAACGCGCACGGTTTCATCACGCAACTGCCCGAAGGCTACGATACGATTGTGGGGGAGGGCGGGGCCGGCCTTTCCGGTGGTGAGCGACAGCGCATCTCCATCGCGCGCGCGATCCTGCACAACCCGCGCATCTTGATTCTGGATGAGGCGACCTCGTCGGTGGACACCGAAACTGAGCGCCAGATTCAGGAGGCGCTGAACGAACTGGTGAAGGGCCGTACCACTATCGCCATCGCGCACCGGCTTTCCACACTGTACAGCGCCAACCGCATTATCGTTATTAATCGCGGCAAGCTGGAAGAGCAGGGACCGCCCAAGCAGTTGATGGATAACAAAGGTTCCTTCTACCATCTCGTGCAGATGCAGACACAGTTAGCCAGCCTTGATGGCGTGGTGGGGGTTTAGGAGGCGCGATGACAAAAGCCTTTGAAGTTGTTTACCTGGACCCGGAGCGCGTCACTTTTGAGCGCCAGGGCGATACCTTGAGCTTGATGCTACAAACCGATGAAGTGCCTGACGGCGTGCCTGAGGATGCGCCCGCCGACGCGTCGCTTGGTGGAGCATCGCCAAACATTATCCGTTATCCGCGTGTGGTGCTACGGGCGTGCTTCCCGGTGTCCGACAACACCCAATTTCTCTCGGTGCGTGATGCGACTGATGAAACCACCCCGGAGTTGGGCATCATCGAGGACTGGAGCCGGTTGTCACCGGAGAGCCGTAACGCGGTGGCGGCAGAGTTGGGCCTCCATTACTTTGTCCCGGAGATCAAACAGGTCTTCAATGTCAAGGAGGAGTTGGGGTTCCTTTACTGGACGGTGGAGACCGACAAGGGCCGGAAGGAATTCGTGATGCGCAATAGCGTCATTCACTACGCCCGCGAGATTGCGCCTGGCCATTGGCTGTTGATCGACGTCAACGAAGCGCGGTACGAGATTCCCGACGTCGCGGTGCTGGATGCGCGCAGCCAAAAGCTGGTGCAGCAATTCTTGTATCTTTAGAAGTATCCCACCTGAACATTTTCGGTGTCATCGGAATTGCGGATGGGGCCCGCGATTCTGTTGCTACAACGCGTGTGGCTGTTTCTTCTTCCTTTCTTTGCAGGAGCGCAGAGGCCTTAGACCTCTGCGCTCTCTGCGTTTATAACGGGTAGTTTTCTCGCTCCAAGGGGAACGCCAGTTCCCCTGCTGATGCCAGTTGTGTCGCAGAACGCGGATCTGGCGATCCGCTTGAAGCGAGGAAGTGATGTGAAATGGCGTTGACACTTTTACTGGTGCGCCTACAATCAGACTAT
>JBJYXQ010000567.1:0-3561 GCA_046260035.1 Anaerolineae bacterium | reverse complement strand
GTAGTCGATGTGCGGGATAAGAATTGGGGATTCCGTATGATGCAGGCCGAACCAGCCGATGAGGAAATCCTGGACACTGGCCTTGCGATCGGTGACAGTCAACTCGACGATATCGCGTATGCCCTTATCCTGGAGCGCCTTGAACAGGCCAGAGGTAACAACAACCGTCTTGCCGTCCATCAGTTGCCCTTTGATCTTCGCCACAATATCCGGATCGAACTTAGCGGATTCGGTCAGCAGGATCATCGCATCTTCAGCGGGGAACTCCGGGCGCAGGTCAATAGGAATGCCGAGCATCCCCAGGTAATTGTGAAGGAAGTCTTCGCCGGTGGAATGATAAGGCTTGTAGCTTTTGACACCAATCGGGTTGCCAATCTCGGCGATCGCGGGATCAATCTGCTCGAAGGCATACCCGGCAGCCATAGCCAGCGACGTCTGCTTTGGCCAGCTTCCGTCGGCCTGGAGCCAAGGCTCCAGCATCGCATCAAAGTCAAAACTACTTCCGCCCCCGCCGTCCGCGGCGGTCCCCTGCCACGGCGCGCGCTGCTTTGCATCAATGGGGCGCTCGAACTGGCCGAAGTGGAAGAGCGTGATCTCCGGCGCCTTGGCGAACAGCGTCAGCCAGAGCTGTTCTGCGTAGCGATCGAGGAAGAACGACCCGAACGGATCGACCCAACCGCCGTCATTGCGGCCTGGCTTGATGTTCTCGAAATAGCGCACGATCGAATAACCATGATAGGCCTGCAAGTGCTGGTTGCTGCGCACTGGATCGCGGGTCTCCGTACCGGTGTAGATGCTGTCGAACAGCAGCGGCTCTGTTTCCAGGTTGAATCCAAGGCCTTGGAAATGCTCGTACCAGTTAGGATATTTGATGGTGACCTTAACATTCAGATTGACGGCCTTCGCCGGCCCAATGACGAGATTCTGCGCAGCCTCGGTCATCAGCGCAAGGCGATAATCGGTCCAACTGCGGTCGCCTTTGGCCGCAATACACTGTTCACACTTACAGTTGGTGAAAAAGAAGTCATCGAGGATAAACTCGTCAAACAGGTGCGCCGTATATTCAGCAATTTCTCGCACCTTTTGCCGGTGTTCTGGGTTTGTGTAGCAATAAGTCTGAAAACGCTTACGCTCGTTGACGGTATAGGTGATGCCACCGGATGTCTGCACACCGCGGTTGGCGAAAAACTGCTTCGCCTGCACTATCGTCGCCTCCGGTGCAATGTTCTCATCGCGGTGCGTCTCCAGATACACCTTGTTCACCTTGATGTAGCGGCTGATGACGTCAAAGTGCTGCTCTAGCCAAGTCAGATCGGCCATTTTCTGCACATCGTATACGGTACAGTAGATGGCAACTTCGAAGTTCCGATAGCGGTCTTGTGGATCATGAAGAATCGACATGCCTAATAAGCCTCCTCGAAAAGATCACAATTTGAAAATATGAATTTCTGAATACAAGGACATTGAAACGTTTAAACGTACGAAAGATATTCTAATCCAAGCAGAGAAAACACGCAAACGTCTTTACGATCTCAAATTGCCTATTGACAAAAAGTGGAATCTGTTATAAAATGTAATCGATTTCTGAAATCGATTTCTGAAATCGATTCCTGCAAAAATACTCGCAAAACAATCATCTCACACAAGGTTGTCAAAGTATGTCACGTACGACTATCGCGGATGTTGCGCGCGCCGCCGGTGTTTCCAAGGCCACGGTCAGCCGTGTATTAGGTGGACAAACCAAATACATCCGTGAGCAAACCCGCCAACGTGTTAAAAAAGCCGTCGCAGAACTAGGCTACCACCCTAGCGATACAGCACGTAGTCTTAAGTCCAAACGAAGCTGTGCTTTGGGCATTGTGGGATATGGTCTAGAGTTTTTTGGCCCCTCCTGTACGATCTCCGGCATCGAACAAGAAGCCAGTGAGCTGGGCTACACCTTGCTCCTTAATCTAATTCGCCAGCCAGAGACCAATAACGTCGAGGAACTCCTGGAGAGTATGCAATCGCGTTATGTGGATGGCATCATTTGGGCGGTGCCGGAGATCGGTGAGAATCACGCCTGGCTCAATGACAAGAAGCACTGGCCTTCTGTTCCCATCGTCTTTCTCAGCACCGAACCACACCCAGACCGGTTTGTGGCGGTGGTGGACAATTACAATGGTGGGCTGATGGCAACCCGGCATTTAATTGCACAGGGTTGTCAAAACATCGGGCTGATTACCGGGCCGTTGGACTGGTGGGAAGCACGTCAGCGCAAGCTCGGCTGGAAGGACGCGCTGGAAAGCGTCGGTCTGCCACGCAAGGAGGGCTTCGTGGCCGAAGGGAATTGGTCAGCGATCAGCGGTGAACACGGCCTCACCCAATTGCTGAGCCGCTATCCCGAAATCGATGGTGTCTTTGCGTGTAACGATCGCATGGCCGTGGGGGCTTTGAAAACAGCGCGGAAGTTAGGGCGCCGCGTTCCCGAAGACCTCGCCATCATCGGTTATGATAATGTCCAGGATGCCGAATATTTCTATCCCGCGCTCTCGACAATGCGCCAGGACATGATCGAGTTGGGCCGTCTTGCAGTCAGGAAACTGGGGCAGGTCATTGAGGCAGAACAAAACGGCGTCGCCAGCCCCCCAGAACCCGTCGTCCTCCAACCCGAACTCATCGTGCGCACAAGCTCACTCCTGAAGAAACATTGAATATCGGAATCAAGCTCTCATACCAGGTCATACAGTTGCAAGATCTGTAGCTTGCAACTATCCACAAAGAAGGGTTATTTATGGGTGTTGACAAGTACACAATCGGTGTAGATTACGGGACCGAATCGGGACGAGCGGTCCTGGTCAACGTGGCAACCGGGGAAGAGGTCGCCAGCGCCGTCCATCCCTACGGGGATGGTGTAATCGACACCCATCTTCCCGGCAGCGATACCCCCCTGCCCCCTGATTTTGCATTGCAAAACCCACAAGACTACATTACTGTACTGCAAGAGACCATACCCACCGTATTACGCAAGAGCGGTGTCGCATCGGAAGACATCATCGGCATTGGGACGGACTTCACGGCCTGCACGATGCTCCCCATCGACGCCACAGGCGCCCCACTCTGCACACTGCCTGAGTGGCGAGAAAATCCTTACGCCTGGGTCAAGATTTGGAAACATCACGCCGCGCAGCCAGAAGCCAACGAACTAAACAAATTCGCGCGCCAGCGAGGTGAAACCTGGCTCGATCTCTATGGCGGCAAGATTTCATCCGAGTGGCTCATCCCCAAAATCTGGGAGACGCTGAACAAAGCGCCGGCAGTTTATGCAGCAGCAGACCACTACATCGAAGCCGCCGACTGGATCGTACTACAACTCACTGGTGAAGAAAAACGCAATGCCTGCACCGCCGGATACAAGGCGCTCTGGCACAAGCGCAACGGGTACCCAAGCGACGATTTTTTCGCCGCTTGTGTTGGCCCACATGGGATTTCCAATGCCTTGAATGACCGCGAAGCCTCCTTCAACCGAGCAAGAGCTGTAACGGCTCTCTATCGGCGTCCAACACCGACTAGCGATCGGGA
>JBJYXQ010000566.1:4530-8012 GCA_046260035.1 Anaerolineae bacterium | reverse complement strand
TGGCCGACAAACCTCGCATCTACCAGCGCATGCGCGAGATGCGCTTTGGCCAGCTTTCGCCGCGCGAAGTTCGCGAGGGCATCCGGCATTTCTGGGCCTATTGCACCTATCTCGATGACCTTTTCGGGCAAATTCTCGCCGCGCTGGACACGACCGGGCAGGCCGAGAACACACTCGTACTCTATGTCGCGGATCACGGCGACTACTGCGGCGAGCACGGCCTGTTCGCCAAAGGCATCCCCTGCTTCCGCGGCGCATACCACGTCCCAGCAGTCATCCGCTGGCCGACAGGTGTGCGCAATCCAGGTCGCCGCGTGGATGACTTCGTCTCCCTCGCTGACTTCGCGCCAACGTTCCTGGACCTGGCCGGGCAGCCGCTTGACCGTCACTTTGCGGGCGAAAGCCTTGTTCCCTTCCTGCGCGATGAGCCGCCCGAAACGTGGCGCGACGCCATCCACACACAATGCAACGGCGTCGAACTCTACTACACGCAGCGCTCAGTAATGACGCGCGACTACAAATATGTCTTCAACGGTTTCGATATGGACGAACTGTACGACCTGCGCGTCGATCCCCACGAGATGAACAACGTGAGCGATGACCCGGCCTACGCCGAGGTAAAGCGCGAGCTGGTAGGACGGATGTGGCGCTTCGCTTACGAAGAGGATGATACCGCCATCAACCCGTACATCACTGTGGGGCTTGCGCCCTACGGCCCGGCGGAGGGGTTTAGATAACGAAACGTATGGCAGCTTTATACACGATTGGGGCTTTTGCGATCATTTTTGATGCGGACGGGCGCGTGTTGCTGTGCCACCGGCGCGATATGGATCTCTGGACTTTGCCCGGAGGCGGCATGGAAAGCGGCGAGCTGCCCACCCATGCCGTCATCCGCGAAGTCAAAGAGGAAACCGGACTCGACGTAATTGTCGGACGGCTCGTCGGCGTTTATGGGAAGCCCGACAGAGATGATTTGGTTTTCGCCTTCGCCTGCGATGTCACCGGCGGACAATTGACCGAGACCGACGAATCCGACGCCTGCCGGTATTTCGCGCTGGACGACATCCCGCTGAACACTAATCCCAAGCAGGTTGAACGCGTTTACGACGCAGTCAAACCGGCCGACCAGCCGATCTTCAAACTCCAGGAAGGATTAGCATCACGGGAGTGGCTGCCTGTACAGATCAAATATGCCCAGCGCGCACAGAAGGTTTTCGAGATTCGCGCGCAGATAGAGGGTATTCACCCACTCCTGGCGCATGTCTTCCCCATTGCCATTGTCGAGAACGATCAGTTCCTCATCTTCGACGTCGATCCATCCGGGAAGCGCTACACCTTTGTCAAACAAGCGCCTACGCCGATGGCAGTTCCCCAGGGCGTGCGCGCAGCATTTCCGTTGGAGTGCTATGGTGGTAAGTCAGCGTGCGTCGTCACCAACGACGTCTTCGATACGCTTGAAGGCTACGTCACCATCTTCCATGAATTTGTCCATTGCTTCCAGATGGCAACCTGCGAAACCACGCTCAAAGAAACGCTAGGCGTCGCCCGGAAAGCGCAGGCGACCAACGACCTTATGTGGGAAATCAACCATCCCTTCCCCTACACCGCACCGGAGTTTGTAAAAACCTACACAACGTACCTTGAAGCGGCGATGTATCACCAACACGACATCATCCACGAGTGCCGTGCACGGTTACGCGCGCACTTGCGCAGTGAGGACTTCGAATATATGGTTTGGCAAGAATGGAAAGAGGGATTTGCGCGGTATATCGAAAACCTGGTCAAACAGCGACTTGGTCTTGCTGAAAATCATGGCGGTTCAGAGCCACCCTTCAACCGCGTAACCTTCTACGAAGGCGGCGCGCGTCTCATCGCCACCCTAACTAACGCGCAACCCGAACTGGTAACGGACATAGAAAAGTTATTTCACAAGCTGGAAGTTGGAAGCTAGAAACTGGTTGCTGGATTTTGGTATTGGATACTCCAAGCTTCGAGCAATCAGCAACCAGCATCGAGGAGAAAGAATGGAAACACGGACTCTTGGCAACACCGGATTGGAAGTTAGCCGCCTAGGGATTGGACTGGCGGAGATCGGATTTGAACTGACACTGGAAGAGATCAATGCCGCATCAGAGATACTCAATACGGCGCTGGACGGAGGGATCACTTTCCTGGACACGAGCGCCTGTTACGACGTTAGCGAGGAATTGATCGGCCGCACCATCGCCCACCGGCGCGACGACTATGTGCTGGCGACCAAAGCCGGGCATGCCACCGGCGACTACGAGGGCGAAAGCTGGACCGCACAAACCCTCCGCGACAGCATCGACCGTAGTCTCGTGCGGATGAAGACCGACCACCTGGACCTCGTCCAACTGCACTCATGCGACGTGGACATCCTGGAACGCGGCGAGGTGATTGAGGTGCTACAACAGGCCAAGCAGGCTGGCAAAACGCGCTTCATCGGGTACAGCGGCGACAATGAGGCCGCGCTGTGGGCTGTCGAGAGCGGGGTGTTCGATACGCTTCAGACCAGCTTCAACCTGGTGGATCAAAACGCGCGCCTGCACCTGTTTGGCCCAGCGAAAGCACGCGGTATGGGCATTATCTGCAAGCGCCCCATCGCCAATGGCGCGTGGGGTGCGAATAAAGCGCCCAGCAACTATGCGGCCGAGTACTTCGCGCGCGCGCAGAAAATGCTGGCGCGGGGGCCGATCCCCGACGCGCCGGAGAACCGCATCTTGCTGGCACTCGGGTTCGGCTTCGCCCACGAAGAAGCGGATACGTTCATCGTCGGTACGCGCAATCCGAAACACCTCAAAGCCAACATCGATATGGTCAACACGCAATTGCCCATCGCGCCGGAAGCCGTCGAGGAAATCCGTCGCCGCTTCGAGCAACTCGCCGACGGTCCTGAGTGGTCGCAGCGTGAATAGGAATGCGTAGTGGCGACTTTAGTCGCTTTTTTAGGTTAATTCTCTAGGAGGCCTTATGGCTAAATCTACAAGCATAACACGCTACCTCAACGTCCGCCAAGCCTACGCACCGACGTTTTCCGGTAACGGGCAATGGCTGGCGTTCCTCACCGACATCACCGGGGTACCGCAAGTATGGCAAGTCCCGGCGATTGGTACATCAGATCTAATCCCGTGGCCAGAGCAGCTCACCTTCGAAACTGACCGTGTGATGGAGGTCCATTACGCACCGCCGTCTGACGACGGTCAGAACCGCCTGCTCTACACACGTGACATCGGCGGCAACGAAAAGCAGCAGCTTTTTCTGCTCAGCAAAGATGGAGCGGCGGATGTCAACCTCACCCAGGGCTTTGAGAATGTAACCCATCAGTTCGGTGCGTGGGGAAAAGCGGGGGACATGGTATATTTTGCTGCCAACCGTCGCAATCCGGCGCTGTTCGATTTCTATAAGCAACCGGTGGACGGGGGCGCCGCCGTCCTCGTGTGGCAGAACGACACACCGGGCTA
>JBJYXQ010000566.1:0-4430 GCA_046260035.1 Anaerolineae bacterium | reverse complement strand
CCTCACCACAGGGACAGTGCGCAGTGCCTCAGGGCTTGACAAACTCGCGGGAGTTGCGAGAAGCCACCATCTCGCCTTCTCACAGGACGGCAATCGCCTCGCCTTCGCGTTCACCAATTCCACGCGCGCTGCCGACATCTACATATGGGACCTGATGGAAGACATTGTCTACCCGGTCACACGATCGTCGCACGGTGGGCTGGCGATGGCGAGCTTTATCGCGGCGGAACTCATCCACTATCCCACGTTCGACACCGACGCGAGCGGTGCGGCACGCCAGATTCCGGCCTGGTTCTACAAACCCCAAGAAGCACCAGATAAACCTATGCCTGCGGTCGTGGTCGTCCACGGCGGGCCAGAGGGACAATTCCACCCCCGCTTCACATTCTTCGTCCAATACCTGGTGCATAACGGCTACGCCGTGCTCGCGCCCAACGTCCGCGGCTCCACCGGCTATGGCAAAGCCTACAGCCATCTGGACGACGTTGAAAAGCGCATGGACTCGGTAGCCGACCTTGCCTACGCCGCGCACTGGCTCCGTGAGCAGCCTGGCATCGATGGCGAGCGACTGGTCGTTTACGGGGGAAGCTACGGCGGTTTTATGGTGCTGGCGGCAATCACCGCCTATCCTGATTTGTGGGCCGCGGCTGTGGACATCGTCGGCATCAGCAACTTCGTCACCTTTCTGGAGAACACCAGCGACTACCGCCGTGCCCATCGTGAGGCGGAGTATGGCAGCCTTGCGCGCGACCGCGACTTCCTGGAAAGCATCGCGCCTATCCACTACGTAGATAAAATCATCGCACCACTGATTGTCGTCCACGGCGCAAACGACCCGCGCGTTCCCCTGAGCGAGGCCGAACAACTCGCCGCAGCGCTTGAAGCACGCGATGTGCCGGTTGAGTTCCTGGTCTTCGACGACGAAGGCCACGGCGTCGTCAAACTAAAGAACAAGCTGGTGATGTATCCGGCGATTGTCAGTTTTTTGGACAAGTATCTTAGCTGAAAGCTAATTGCTGACGGCTAATAGCTCATACAGGAGGAATACAATGGTATACGCTGCATCTGACACACGTTACGATTCGATGGTCTATAACCGCTGTGGACGCAGTGGTCTAAAACTGCCCGCCATCTCACTCGGTTTGTGGCACAACTTCGGCGGGACGGCCCTTTACGAGAACGCCCGTGCGATGGCACGCCGCGCCTTCGATCTGGGCATCACCCACTTCGACCTGGCGAACAACTACGGTCCCCCACCCGGTTCCGCCGAAACCACCTTCGGCCAGATTCTCGCACAGGATTTGCGCCCCTACCGCGACGAACTCATCATCTCGACCAAGGCCGGGTACGGCATGTGGGCCGGCCCCTACGGCGAGTGGGGATCGCGCAAGTACCTCATTGCCAGCCTGGACCAGAGCCTCAAGCGTATGGGACTGGACTACGTCGACATCTTTTATAGCCACCGCTTCGACCCCGACACGCCCTTGGAGGAGACGATGGGTGCGCTCGATTATGCCGTACGTAGCGGACGCGCACTCTACGCAGGTATCTCCAATTACTCACCGGAGAAGACATCGGAGGCTGCAAAGATTCTGCGCGACCTGGGAACCCCCTGCCTGATCCACCAACCATCGTACAGTATGTTCAACCGCTGGATCGAAGACGGCTTGCTAGACACACTGGATAAGGAGGGTATCGGCTGCATCTGCTACTCGCCGTTGGCGCAGGGCTTGCTCACCAACAGATATCTCGGCGGCGACATCCCCGCAGATTCGCGCGCTGCGAAGTCCTACTTCCTGCGTCCCGAACACATCACCGACGAAAAACTGGCAAAGGTGTGCCAACTGAACGAAATTGCCAAGGCGCGTGGGCAGTCAATGGCACAATTGGCACTCGTCTGGGTACTGCGCCGCGCCACCGTCACCTCAGCCCTCATCGGCGCAAGCAAGGTCAGCCAAGTCGAGGATGCCGTCGCGGCGGTGGACAATCTCTCCCTCAGCGACGCAGAAGTACAAGCTATCGAAAACATTCTAAGTGCATAGGATGAAAAACTACGTCCTGGCACACGATCTAGGCACTACTGGCAACAAAGCCACGCTCTATGATGCTGCCGGACATCTCGTCGGCAGTGCTTTCTACGGCTATGCCACTGAATACACCCATCCACGTTGGGCGGAACAGGATCCAGAAGATTGGTGGCAGGCCGTGTGTACGTCTACCCACCACCTGCTCGAACAAACCGGCATCGGCGACGACGATGTGGCCTGCATCACCTTCAGCGGGCAGATGATGGCGGCTGTCCCAGTGGATGAAAACGCGCGCCCACTGCGTTCCGCCATCATCTGGGCCGACCAGCGCAGCACAGAGCAGGTCAACTGGCTGCTGGAACGCATCACGTTCGACGAGATGTATACCATCACCGGGCACCGGCTTAGCGAAAGTTACTCACTGCTCAAGATGCTATGGATTCGCGATCATCAGCCCGAAATCTACCGCAACACGTACAAGTTCGTCCACGCAAAAGATGCGATGGTTGCCCGTCTGACCGGCAACTTCGTCACGGATATGTCGGATGCTTCCGGCATGGATTTGTACGACTTGGCAGCCGGTGCGTGGTCACCGCGCATTCTCAATGCCGCCGGTATTGATCCCGCACAGTTGCCCGATGTTCACCGCTCCATCGATGTAGTCGGCGAGGTGCTGCCGTCCGTAGCAGAAGACATCGGCGTGGCAGCGGGCACGCCCGTCGTCATCGGCGGCGGGGATGGTGTGTGCGCGTCGACAGGCGCAGGCGTCGTCGCCGAGGGTGCGGCCTACAACTACGTCGGCTCGTCCGCGTGGATCGCCCTGGCGACCGCCAAACCGCTCCTCGATCCAGCGTATCGCACCTTCTGCTACTGCCACCTTGTCCCTGGAATGTTCATGCCTACCGGTACCACACAATCGGCAGGCGCGTCGTACCAATGGGCGCGGGATCAGATCAGCGCGGGCGAAGTCATCGCGGCACAATCAGCCCAGATCAGCCCCTACAACCTGATGAACGACCGCGCGGCACAATCGCCGCCCGGCGCGAACGGCCTGCTCTTCCTGCCTTATCTGATGGGCGAGCGCAGCCCGTACTGGAACCCCAAAGCGCGCGGGGCCTTCGTCGGCCTCACCATCCGCCACACCCGTGCCGACATGCTCCGGGCGGTGTTGGAAGGCGTCACGATGAATCTGTGCATGACGCTGGATGCCTTCCGGGCACAGGGCGCGGGTGTCGATGCGATGCGTCTCATCGGCGGCGGGGCAAAAGGCCGCCTGTGGAACCAGATCATGGCCGACGTATACGGTATCCCCATCCATCGACTGGCAATCCTGGACGAAGCCACGTCGATGGGCGCGGCACTGGCAGGGGGTGTCGGCGTGGGACTGTATCCCAGCTTCGAGATGGCGACGGTGATGAATCCCGTCGCGAAAGTCATCGAACCGAACCCGCAAGCGCAGTCTGTCTACACAGCGTTGTATCCACTCTTCCAGGAGACCTACAAAGCGCTGGTGCCAGTTTATGACAAACTGGCGGACTTGGGAGGCAATCAATGAAAGTCCTCTTCATCGGCGGTACAGGCACAATCAGTTCAGCGTGCTCGCAACTGGCGGTGGAACGCGGCCTCGATCTATACCTGCTCAATCGCGGGCTAACAAGCGAACGCCCCATCCCGTCCAGCGCGACTATGCTGACTGGCGATATCCGCGATCCAGCGTCGGTGAAAGCCGCCATCGGCACAATGACCTTCGATGTCGTCGTGGACTGGGTCGCCTACACACCCAATCACGTCGAAACAGACATCGCGTTGTTTCGGGAACGCGCAGGGCAATACATCTTCATCAGCACAGCATCGGCCTACCACAAACCAGTGCGGAGCCTGCCGATCACCGAATCCACACCGCTACACAATCCCTTCTGGCAATACTCGCGGGACAAAATCGCCTGTGAGGAACGCCTACTACGGGCTTACCGCGACCAAGGCTTCCCGGTCACGATCGTGCGTCCATCGCACACCTACGACCAGACGCGGTTGCCCTTCCGGGGCCGATGGACCATCGTCGATCGGATGCGCAAGGGATTGCCGGTCGTCGTCCACGGAGACGGGACGTCATTATGGGTGCTCACGCACCACAGTGACTTTGCCAAAGGTTTCGTGGGACTCCTCGGCAGGCCGCGGGCCATCGGCGAAGCTTACCACATCACCTCCGACGAGGTCCTCACGTGGGATCAGATCTTCCGCATTGTCGCGCGCGCGGCAGGGGCAAGTGAACCAGAACTCGTGCATATACCATCTGAACTCATCAACGCCTTCGATCCACAATGGGGGACGGGGCTACTCGGCGACAAAACGTACTGCGTCACCTTCGATAACACGAAGATCAAGCGTATAGTCCCTGGTTTC
>JBJYXQ010000565.1:0-3011 GCA_046260035.1 Anaerolineae bacterium | reverse complement strand
CGGCTTAACCAAGAAGTTCGGTGACTTTACCGCTGTGGATGGCATTGACTTTGAAGTCCGGCGCGGTGAAATTTACGGCTTTTTGGGGCCGAACGGCGCAGGCAAGACGACGACCATACGCATCGTGTTGGGCCTCCTGAAACCCACCGCTGGCGAGGTGGACGTTTTGGGGATTCCTGTGATCCGTTACCCAGAGCGAATCCGCTCGCACATCGGCTATATGGCGCAGCGATTCAGCCTCTACAACGATCTGACTGTGCTGCAGAACCTGCACTTCTACGGGCGGGCGTATGGTCTGCACAGAGATTTGCTGGAAACGCGCATCCAGGAGGCGCTCCAGATGGCTGACCTCGAAGGCCGCGAGCACATCAAGGCCCAGGAGCTTTCCGGAGGTTGGCGGCAGCGGCTGGCGCTCAGCGCGGCGATTCTGCACCGCCCGGAACTGCTTTTCTTGGATGAGCCGACGGCTGGTGTGGATCCCGTCTCCCGCCGGATTTTCTGGGACTTGCTCTACAAAATGGTGGCTGAGGGCATTACCGTGTTCGTCACCACGCACTATATGGACGAAGCCGAGCGGTGTCATCGTCTGGCCTTTATCCAGCGGGGAAAGCTCATCGCCGAAGGCTCACCGGCGGAGATCAAGCACAACGTGATGCCCGGTCAGGTGTTGGAGATCGAGCCTGGCGACACGCCGCAAGCCGTCAAGGTGTTGCGCGCGGCATCCGAAAGCGGAAGCCTACCGCTCGATGACGTGGCGATGTACGGCGACCTGGTTCACGTTATCAGTCCCGATGTGGCGCAAAAGCAAGCTGCCATCGCCGAGACATTGCGCCAGGCCGGTGTCGAGCCGGGTGAGATGACGGTGATCGAGCCATCGTTGGAAGACGTCTTTATCGCCTGTATGCGTTGAGGAGAAGAAAGTATGAAGAAACACAAACGCCTAGTTTGGGGCATTATCATCATTGTGGCTGTTGTTGGCGGGGCAGTAGAGGTGTATTTTGCCTCAAAATTCATCGATTTCACATCGTTGTTAGCGAAAGTCCAGCCTCTGTTGGCGCAAGCCGGACTGATGCCGCCCGTTACCAATACATTCGTCGCGTCGGGCTTTATCGAAGCCGAGCAAGTGGATATCGCGCCAGAACTGGGTGGGCGTGTTATCGCATTGTATGTAACGGAAGGCGCCGAGGTCGCAGCCGGGCAGAGCCTGGTTCATCTGGATGACGCGCTGCTGGAGGCGCAGATTGAGGCGGCACGCGCCAACGTCGCCACCGCCGCTGCCGCACTGGCCCAGGTCAAGGCTGGCGTGCGTCCAGAGCAGATCCACCAAGCGGAAATCGCTGTAACGCAGGCTGAGGCCACGCGCGAGGGCGCGTACCAGGCCTGGCAGGATGCACTTACGATCCGCAACCAACCACAGGAATTAACCTTGCAGATTGTCCAGGCCCAAACGCGGGTCAAGGTCGCCGAAGCGGCGCTCGCCCAGGCCACTGCGCTGAAAGACGCCGCTGCCATCGCCGAACAGGGTTTTGACGACGCGCAGGAGGCGATGGGGGAGATTCTGGATGCATGGAACCAAATCCCTGAATCGCAGCGCCCGCCAAAACCGACGTTTGATACGCAATTGGACTTCCACCTGATCCCCAACGTCTACTGGAAAGCGTGGATCGGCGTCAACACGGCGCAGGCTGAACTCACGGCAGCCCGGACTGCGCTGCGCGATTTGGTCGCGCTTCGCGACCATCCGCAAGACTTGATCGCGCAGGCGAATGCGGCCGGGTCGCAATACACAACCACGCTGGCGCTTGAACAGGAAGCGCAGGCTCAATTGGAGAGCCTACGCGCCGGCGCCGCGCAAGAGGAGATCGAAGTCTTCGCAGCGCAAGTTGCACAGGCCCAGGCGGCACTCGACACATTGGTATCGCAACGCGAGAAATTCACCGTCACCAGCCCGATTGATGGCGTGATGTTGGGATTAAGCATCCACACCGGTGAATTGGCGGCGCCAGGCGCCACGATGCTCACGCTGGGCGATCTGGAAAAAGTTAAGCTCACCGTGTACGTTTCGGAGGATAGGCTTGGCCAGATCGCCATTGGGCAAACGGTGGCCGTGCAGGTTGACAGCTTCCCAGATCGCGCCTTTACCGGAACCGTTGTCGCGATTGCCGACGAGGCCGAATTCACGCCGCGCAATGTCCAGACCCAGGCGGAACGGGTCAATATGGTCTTCGCGGTGGACATTGAGATTCCCAATCCCGATCAAGCACTCAAACCGGGGATGCCGGCAGACGCACAACTCGCTCCCCAGGAGTAATACTATGACACGAATAAAATCACTCAAATACGGATATGTGATCTTCACGCTGTTGGCAATGCTGTTGGCTGGCTGTACTGCCACCGCCACCCAGGCCGAAGTTGCGTCTGCCCTCAGTGCTTCCGGCTTTATTGAAGGCGAGGATGTTACCATTGCTTCTGAAGTCGGCGGGCGCATTGTCGCCATTTTAGCAGAACGTGGGGATGAGGTCGACACCGGGACCGCATTGGTGCAGCTCGACACTGCCACGTTTCAGAGCCAGCGTGCGGAGGCGGAGGCCGCCCTGGCGACGGCGCGCGCAAACTTGGCGCACGTGCAGGCCGGGACGCGCCCCTCGGAGATCGCTGCGGCGCGCGCGGCTGTAGCCGCCGCCAGCGCCCAACGCGATGGCGCAAAGAATGCTGTTCTGGATGCCCAAGACGTTATCAGCCAACCCCTTGCCCTCAACGCTGAGATTGATGGTGCTCGCGCGCAGGTGAGCCTGTTCGAGCAAAACGTGGAAATGGCCAAGTCCGATCTGGCTGCGACGCAACTCAAGCACGATGTTTATGTGGAACAAGGTGGCGACGTGGCGCGCGCCTGGGATCTGCAGTTGCAGGCCTCCCGGGCCGCACAGACTCAGGCCCAGGCGCAACTGGATGGGGCGCGTGCTTATCTCGGCGCGCTCATTGCCATCCGCGAGGAACCCCTCGTCTTGACC
>JBJYXQ010000564.1:0-4065 GCA_046260035.1 Anaerolineae bacterium | reverse complement strand
GCGCAGGAGGCTCGGTTGGTTGTCACATCCGGTTTTGACCCTACAATAAAACCGATTTATGGACAAGCAAAAGGAGCATAGCGTATGAAGCCATCGAGCGGGCATGCACTACGATGGGTGTTCCTGGCGCTGTTGGGCCTGTTCTGCTGCGCTTTTGTATCGACCAGGACAGGAAGCGCTCAAGGCGCGAGTGCTCAAAGTGCATCCAGTCACATTCACGTGGAAACGGAGTTCGGGGGGAGTGCGACGACGTTTTACACCACCGCGATCACCATCCCCACGTATCCCTACGCGGACTACCTCTACGACGCCTATAACGCCACGTACAACATGACCTATCCCAAACTGGATTGGGATAGCTACAACGCCGCCAATCCCACCCCTACCTTGCAGGCTTATGAGCTTTTGGTGATGGAGAACGATTATCTTATCGTCACGGTCTTGCCCGAATTGGGCGGGCGCATCTATCAGCTCATCGACAAGGCGACTGGCGAGAATTACCTCTACCAGAACCTCGTCATCAAGCCGACGCACTGGGGGCCGCCAGAACAGGGCTGGTGGTTGGCCGCGGGCGGCATCGAGTGGTGCTTGCCGGTGGATGAACACGGCTACGAGTGGGGCATTCCCTGGGATTGGACGGCGATCATCGCCAGCGATGGGGTCACGATTACGGTTAGCGACAGCGATGCGACGAACCGGCTGCGCACGCGTATCGACCTTTTTCTGCCGGCGGAGCGCGCATATCTGGCGGTCACACCACACATCGAGAATCCCACCGGCGCGGCCATCGACTACAAGTTCTGGAACAACGCGATGCTGGCTCCTGGCAACGCGAACAAACCGGCAGCTGGGCTGGAGTTTATCTTCAATGCGTCAGAGATGGCCGTACACTCCACCGGAGATGCGCGGCTGCCCGGCGCCTGGCCTACCGTCCCCACTGCACCGGACTATCGCTTCACGTGGCCGGTCTACAACGGCGTGGATTATTCGCGGCTGGGCAACTGGCATGAGTGGATCGGCTTTTTCGAGTATCCGCAGGCAGCCGCGGATTTCGTCGGCCTGTACAACCACGAGAACGAGGCCGGGGTTGCACGTGTCTTCCCTTCCAACGTGGTGCGAGGAGCGAAGGGGTTTGCCTACGGCTGGGCCGCGCCGCTCGATTGGCACACCTGGACCGATGTGGAATCCGGCGGCGTCGAGTTGCACGGCGGCGTTGCGCCGACGTTCTGGGACACGGTGCATCTCGGCGCGGATGAGACGCTCGCCTGGACGGAGGTGTGGTATCCCGTCAACGGCACGGGGGGGATAACATCGGCCACGCGGGAGGCGGCATTGCATGTCCATAATGCGATCTCTTTTCTTCTTATGGATCTACACACGACTGTGCCGCGCGCGGCGGGAAAGGGCTATCTCGTCCTATTGGAACGGGGTTCGTGTGTGGAATGGTGGCGCGAAACCCTGCCGGCGCTTACACCAGCCACGCCCTATCACGCAGAAATCCTGATGGGAACGTTTGTGCTCGATAATTTCACCGTCGCTCACGTGGACAAGGCCGGCAACGTGCTGGTCGCGTTTGGCCCGACGACGTGCCTGGATGCCACACCGCAACTGGCGCTGGAGACAGACCGGCGCGTGCTGCTGGCGGAGACCGGCGTGCCGCAGGTGCTGACGACCTCGGTCCGCATCGACAACGTGGGCTACGGCGAGCTCACGTGGGCGGCGGAGGCTGTGCCGGGTGGGACGCTGGAACTCACGCTGCCGATCACCTCCGGTTTGCAGGGGGAATCTCTACAGGTCGTCGTGGATTCAGCAGGCTACGCAACCGGTGTCTACACAGGCACCGTCACGGTGACGGCGCAACCGCCCGAAACGCTGGATTCGCCACAGCAGTTGGATGTGGTGCTGCACGTTGTGCCAGAACTGATGCGTGTGTATCTGCCCGCCGTGCTGCGCAACTACACCCCACCACAGACGATCATTCTCCCTCAAGAATAAACCACCAAGACACGAAGACACAAAGGAAAATTCACAGAATCTTGGTGACTTTGCGTCTTCGTGGTAAAAACATCCATCCTCGGCGCTGCGTGGGTTCTGTCACACGCCCCAAGGCGCATATAGATCGTTCGCGATGCCCAGGCGCGCGAGCATCCGGCCTACGGTGTGATCGACCATCTCTTCGAGTGTGGCGGGATGCGCGTAGAACGCGGGAACCGGTGGAAAGAGGATCGCGCCGATTTCGGCGGCCTGCACCATCAGGCGCAGGTGACCCAGGTGCAGCGGGGTCTCGCGCACCATCAGCAGCAGCGGGCGACCTTCCTTCAACGTGACGTCGGCGGCGCGAGTAAGCAGGTTGTCGCTGTGGCTGTGGGCGACCGCGGAGAGCGTCTTCATCGAGCAGGGCGCAATGAGCATCCCGCCCGTGGCAAAGGAGCCGCTGGCGATGGGTGCGTTAAAATCCTGCGGATCGTACACATGCGTGGCGAGAGCCTGAAGGTTTTTCTGGTCGATGTGTAGCTCCTGGTGCAGTGTCGCCGTCCCTGGCAGTGTCACCACCAGGTGCGTTTCCACGTTGAGTGTTTTGAGCGCCGTGAGCGCGCGTATGCCATAGCTCGCACCGCTCGCGCCGGTGATCCCGACCACGAGGTGGGTGGAATTGCTCGTTGTCCTACAATATGTCATAGTGTCCCTTCTTTTGCTTATTCGCTGCGTTGCATAACTTTCGCACCTCATTATAATCACCCTTGCGCAGGTTGCGAATAGACTTTTCGTATATGCCAGGGCTTTATCATTCTCGCGAGCCTGAAGGCTTTTGTGTGTTACCTTGCCGCTAAAGTGGCTTTTTTAAGAGGATTTTTGTGGCTGGGCTCTTCCCAGCCACAAAAATCCTCTCTCACGTCCCTGGCCTTTAGGCCGAAATTTTGAGCTAGCTGGCACCTGAGGAGCATCACACCGGGATAATGATAAGACCTTGTCGCATATGCACTCCTGGATTTATGGTGTACACTAAAAACACATTGTTGATCTTCATCAACCTGATGGTTGCTAGAGTATTCCCGGTAGGAGGTACACAATGGATAGACCAGGTCAATCAAGTCTAATTTGGTTGCTGTTGCTTTTATTGCTGGCCGGTTGTGCGGAAACGTCGACGCCCACATCTGTCCCCGCCACGGAAACACCCTCCCCCACTGCGACATCTGCCCCAACTCTTACACCGACTCCGCCTGCAAGATCGCAGCGCGTCTTGTTGATGGCGCATTACATGCCATGGTACCAGACGCCCGACGTCAGCGGGTATTGGGGCTGGCACTGGACGATGAACCACTTCAATCCGGTCCAGACAGACGAAAACGGACGTCCCCAGATTGCGTCGCACACCATGCCACTGACTGGGCCGTACGATTCGTCGGATAACGCACTGTTGGAATACCAGGTCGCGTTGATGAAGCTGAGCGGCATCGACGGCGTGATTGTGGACTGGTACGGGATTGAAGACTTCTGGGACTACGGCGCGCTGAATCAGGCCACCGGCAAGTTGTTCGAGGTCATCAAGCAGGCCGGATTGCAGTTCGCCATCTGTTACGAGGATCAGACGATCAAGCACATGGTCGATAACGACCATCTGGCCGTGGCCGACGTCTACACTCACGGCCAAGAGGTGATGCGCTACATGCAGGAAAACTGGTTCGGCGATGAGGCCTACTTGAAGAGCGATGGACGACCTGTGCTGCTGACATTCGGTCCGCAATATTACACCAGAGGGACAGATTGGGAGAAGCTATTTTCCGTATTGGACGTTCAACCGGTCTTCCTCACGCTCGATAAACGTCTCGGGATGGTAGCAACCTCGAGTTTTCCATGGCCGCCGATGTGGGCATCCCAAGGTGGCGTATTGAGCCAGACTGCTCTGGAAAACTACCTCAAGTCTTTTTACGCGAAAGTGGACGGGGATGCGTACCGGGTCGCCGGAGCGTTCCCAGGATTTCACGACATTTACAAGGAAGCCGGCAGCGGTGAGGGGTACGGTTATCTGGATGCGCAGGACGGTGAAACGTTCCGCTACACTCT
>JBJYXQ010000563.1:0-2756 GCA_046260035.1 Anaerolineae bacterium | reverse complement strand
GCGGACATCCCGGCCGTGGTGCTGTTGCCGAAGGGCAAAGTTTCCACTGCACAGTTGATCCAGCCCATCGCCAACAACGCGCTCGTGTTGTCACTCGACACCGACTTCGACGGCTGTATGCGCATCGTGCAGCAGATTGCGACCGATCCCACGCTCTACCTGGCAAATTCGATGAATTCACTGCGTATGGAGGGCCAGAAGACGGTCGCCATTGAGATCGTGCAGCAGTTCGACTGGCAAGTGCCGGATTGGATTGTCATCCCGGTGGGGAACCTGGGCAACGTCAGTGCGTTGGGCAAGGGGTTCCTGCTGATGAAGGAGCTAGGATTGATCGACAAATTGCCGCGTATCGCCTGTGCGCAGTCGGCCCATGCCAATCCCCTCTATCTGAGCTACCAGACCGGCTTCAAGGAATATCGCCCGGTGCAGGCTCAGAGGACGCTCGCTAGCGCCATCCAGATCGGCGACCCGGTCAGCTACGAACGTGCTGTCAAAACTCTCACATCCTTTGACGGCATCGTCGAACAGGCCACCGAGGATGAGTTGGCGGACGCCGCCGCTCGTGCCGATCGCACCGGGATGTATTGCTGTCCGCACACCGGCGTCGCGCTTGCGGTGTTGTTCAAACTCATCGACCGGGGCGAGATCCGGCCCGACGACCGCGTGGTCGTTATCTCCACCGCGCACGGCCTCAAATTCACCGATTTCAAGGTCGCTTATCACAACAGCGCCCTGGCGGATGTTGTCGCCCGGCGCGCAAATCCGCCGGTGGAGTTACCGGCGGATTACGATGCGGTGCAGAAAGCGATAGATGTGCGCTATGCGTGAAAGCTGATACGTGATGCGTGATGAATTACCGATCACGCATCACGTTTTTGTTATGCTATAACGCCAAGTGATTTACCTACTTTCCCAAACTTCTCCAGTCCGAAGTCCAGATCGTCCTTCGAGAGAGCGGCGGAAAGCATCACGCGGATGCGCGCCAGTCCTTTAGGCACGGTGGGGAAGCCGAGCGCCATTGCGAAGATGCCTTCGTCGAAGAGTTGGCGGCTGAACTGCTTGGCGAGTTTCACATCGCCCAACATCACCGGTGTGATCGGCGTGACACTGTTGCCTACGTCGAAACCGAGCGTTTTCATCTGCGACTTGAAGTAGTCGGTGTTCTTCCAGAGCTGATCGACGAGGTCGGTGGATTCGGCGAGCACCTGGACGGCCGCGAGGCAGGCGGCTGTGTCGGCGGGCGTGACGGCGCTGGAAAAGAGGAAGGGGCGTGCTTTTTGGCGCAGGTAATCGACGATGAGCTTCTTCCCCGCGATCACGCCACCCACGACGCCGAACGCCTTCGAGAAGGTTCCTACTTCGACGTCGAACTTGCCGTGCAGGCCGAAGTGATCGACGATGCCGCGCCCACCGTGGCCCAGGACGCCTTCACCGTGTGCGTCGTCGACCATCGTGAGTACCCCGTACTTTTCCGCGACTTCATAAATCTTGTCCAGTGGCGGGATGTCGCCGTCCATTGAGAAGACGCCGTCGGTGACAACCAATCCACGCCGGTACTGGGGCAGGAATTCCTTGACCTTCGCTTCCAAATCGATGGGATCGCAGTGCTCGTAGACGATGATCTTGGCGCGGCTCAACCGTGCACCGTCGATGATGCTGGCGTGGTTTAGCCGGTCTGAGAAGATGACATCTTCTTTGCCGACCAGCGGTGGGATGGCGGCCTGGTTGGCGACGAAACCGCCCTGAACGTAGAGTGCGTCCTCCACACGCTTGAATTCCGCGACAGTCCGTTCGAGTTCCTGGTGGATGGAGAGCGTCCCAGCGATAGAGCGCACCGCCGTCGGCCCGGCGCCAAAACGATCGATAGCAGCCTTGGCCGCATCTTTCAGACGATCGTCGTCGGCGAGGCCCAGGTAGTTGTTGGTGCAGAGATTGAGCACCTTCTTATCGTCTACCGTCATCCACGCACCGGGTGGGGAATCGATAGTGCGCAGGCTAATGAACAATCCACTTTCTCTTAGCGCGTTGATTTCCTCTTCGATCCAAACTAGTTTCTGTTCAGTCATTATCTTTCTCCTTAAAAGCGGCGCATAGTCTAGTAGTCAAATCGTCGGTGTTCGTCAGGTGTGTTTCTAGTAAGATGGGGGAGTGGCGTTCTTCCCGGTGATCTGTTGCCAGAGGATGCCGCCAAGCGTGCCGAGACCGGCCATCAGGACGATGTCAAGCAAGCCAAAGCACACTGCTCCGCCAATCTGCCCGATGAGAAAGAAGTTGGAGTCATAGTTAGCTGGAAGCCCGAATTGTTCCATCATCCTCATCATTTGTTGTGGATCAACCAGTATGGCGTTGAGAATGCCGCCGATAATCTGGCCAAGCAGTGCTCCCGCACCGCCAATTGCGCCAGCGATCGCGCCCACTTTGGCGCTGTCGCCGGATGTGAGCGGTTTTTCCCAAACCCCCGCCAGATAGCCAGCGCCAACGCCTGCCATCACCGCCAGGCACGGCACGCAAAGCGGTGAAAGCAGACTACCGCCAATGCCCAAAACCAACATCACTGCGCCAAGAATCAACCCTGCTTTGATCATGTTATCCCTCCTCGGAAAATGAAATGGGTCTACGGAATGCACAGGGTATATTTTCAATGCCTGTATATCCTGTGCATCCATGTTGAGAAATTTTCATCCAACCGCTGGCGAACCGCAGGTTCGTGATAGATATAGAGAGTGTGTATTACACTTTGCAGTATAGCACCAGGG
>JBJYXQ010000562.1:0-1875 GCA_046260035.1 Anaerolineae bacterium | reverse complement strand
TGTAGAGAAAGAGGCCGTCGAACGCGAGGGTATGGCAAGCATCGTCTTACGGCTGATCCTGTTTCTTTGGATGATGGGGACGTTTATCCTCTACGTCATCAATCCGACGTGGATGCACCTCTTCGTCCTGCCGCTTCCGGCCTGGTTGCGTTGGATAGGCACGGGATTGGCGATTGTGAGCTTGCCGCTGCTCGTTTGGGTGCATGTTGCGCTTGGCCGGCACTGGTCCACTAACCTGCAATTCAAGGCATCGCATCGTCTGATTACGACTGGCCCCTATCGCTGGGTCCGGCATCCTATGTACACAGCATTGTTCAGCTTTTTCGCCGGATTGGGCCTGCTCTCCGCCAACGGATTGATTCTAAGTCTGGTTGTGGTTGCCGTTATCGTGATTAGCGCGCGGATTCCCAAAGAAGAGGCAATGATGGTCGCACAGTTCGGCGATGTGTACCAAACCTATATGCAGCGCACTGGACGCTTCCTGCCGCGCATGATTTAACAACGTTGATCGTTTTGGAGGGACAAAGCATGACTAAACAATCAGCCGAGATTGCCCGGGGTGTCGCCCGTTGGATTTTCAAGAGCATCGTCTACACGGTGATTTTCGGCCTCGCGCTGTTCGCCCCATCCGGTGACCTGGGATGGACCTGGGGATGGGGCTACCTTGCCATCTACATCATCAACCAGGTGATCCTGACCGTGATCCTACCGCCCGATTTGCTCTCGGAGCGCTCCACAGCCCAAGAGGGTAGCAAGGCGTGGGACCTTGTCCTCGCCAGCGTGGCGGCCTTGTTTATGCCAATTGCGACATACATCGTCGCCGGGTTCGATCACGGTAAGGCGTGGAGTGGCACACTCTCACCTATCGTGCAAATCCTGGCGTTGGTGGTGATGCTCGGCGGCATCGCGATGTCGGATTGGGCGATGGTGGCGAATCGTTTCTTCTCTGGCCTGGTGCGCATCCAGGCAGATCGCGGGCAAACCGTGCAGACGGGCGGGCCGTATCGCTTTGTACGGCATCCGGGCTACGTCGGCGGGATCCTGCACCACATCGCCGCGCCGCTGATGCTCGGTTCGTGGTGGGCGCTGATCCCCGGTTGCATCGGCGCACTGCTGTTCGTCATCCGAACTGCATTGGAAGACAAGACGCTCCAGGGCGAATTGTCCGGTTACGTGGAGTACACGCAGCAGACGCGTTATCGGCTGATGCCAGGGGTTTGGTGATGTCAGAAGAATCAACTGAGACGCTGAAGTCAAAAGCTCCCAGAGAAAAAGTCAAGACCATACTAGGCGTTGCCTGGCTCTGTGGTTTCTTTGCGATTGCCAGTACAGGCTTGAATTGGCTGCTTGCGTTATGGACGGTCGTCGCATGGCTCCTTTCTTGCTTGCAGTCTGCGCGAGAAAGTGGCTGGGCAGAGATAGCCCACCTTTATCCTGCACAGCGATATTTTCGTGGGCAATGGAAGCATTTCCAAGGCGGGCGATTCAACCAACAGACAGTTTTTGGAAACCTCCTCAACGTTGGCGCAAACTCGAATGGTATACGGCTTTCGATAATACTTCCGTTTCGAGTAGCCCATCCACCGATCTTTATTCCCTGGGAGGATATCAGTGGTGAGAAGAGCTATCATTCCACTGGGTATATGTCTCCTGGTTGGATCTTCCCAACGTGGACTTCACAAACCAAGCCTATAATAACGCTACATTTTGCTAAAATACCCTCCATAGACATCGAGATCAGCCGTGAATTGGGCGCATTTTTCGAGATAGCCTCAGATGGAAAATGGAAGTGTAACTGAAGACGATAGCCACCACTGTTGAGAACACACAATTATACCAAGCGACACATAGAGAGGAGAACAATGCAATACATCC
>JBJYXQ010000561.1:0-4025 GCA_046260035.1 Anaerolineae bacterium | reverse complement strand
GCGCTGCTGATCTGGCGTCCCAGCGTCTCATAGAACTCACCCTGCTCGGACCTGGCTTCAAAAAGCGCAAAGCCCAGAGCCGTGTCGTGAAAGTACAGCGGTACAATGACCATCACCGAGGGTCGATCCTGTGATAACAAGCCCTCCGGCAACAGTTGGCTTGCGCGGAAGACCTGGCCTTCGACACCCAATGGATTACGACCTTGCGCATTATACGCTAGCGCGAGCCACGCGAGTTGTCGCGTCGGCTCCGTATACAGGGCGATGTAGACGCTGGGAATGTCCACGCGTGGCAATTCACGCGCGATCAAGTCGAGTAATTCGGTCGTCTCGAAGGTGGTGATCAAGCGCTCGCCGATTACGCGCAACTGATCGACGTAACTCGCGCCGTAATGCTGTTGTGATGATTTCGTCTGATACGACATATCCATCACGAAGGCCATCGCCTGTTGCCACACGCCTTCGGCGCGCTGTATCTGATGTGGGTTGGTCACCGTGGGCTGTACACAACGCCGCAGCGTAAAGAGTATCCTCCGTCCTAACATCACCAGATCGTAGCCGTTGATGTGCAATTGTCGCAAAATGGCGTGGAAGACCCCCAATAAGCGATTGGACAACGCACGCTGATCGTCCGGCGGACCTGACATCGCCGCAATAAAAGCCGTCAATATCTCCTCGGCCCAGTCAGCACTGAGGATTTGTCCCGCCGATCCTACGCTTTGCGATAATTCAGCTACCGTACGCGCACGCTGATCCGGTGGGAGGCCAGCAATCGCATCTCCAGGCGAACCTTCGGATACAGGAATCCGTGCAGCCTCACCGATATCGGCCAGCGGGGACACGAAGCAGCCACACGACTGGCGCACCACCAATTTACCCGGCACCAGCGTGTATTGATCGATCGGCTGTCCTTTGATTGCTGCCAGTGTGATTTCAGCTGCCATACGACCCATCTCGTAGTTAGGCATACGTACTGTCGTCAAAGGCGGAATAGTGTAGGCGCTGTCGGTCACGTCATCAAACCCCACCACTGCCACATCCAGGGGAATACGGATGCCCCGGCGATGTAGCTCCTCCAATGCGGCTATCGCCATGTAGTCATTCGAGGCCACGATGGCCTCGAAATCAAGGGCAGGGCGCAGGCCACGTTCGTCCAACAGCACACGCATTGCGTTGGTCCCGGCTTGCGGCGAAAAGTCGCCAGGCAGGACGAGGTTTTCGTCCAGAGGAATGTCATATTCGGCCAGTACCGCTTCATAAGCCGCATACCTGGCATTGGCAGAGGGGTTGTCCGGCAGACCTCCAATATAGGCCAGGTGACGGTATCCGTGTACCTCGATCAGGTGACGTAACTCGATCATCATGCCTTTGTAGTTATCGACTGCAACCCCGGGATGGCCTTCGTAGTTACGGTGCAGATTGACCACCGGCAAGGGACAGTAATAGCGCTCGTAGAATGCCTCGAAGATCTCACGTGTGGGCCACCACTGCACCAGGATCAGTCCATCGAGGCGCTCCGGGTTGATCAGATGATGCACTGCCTCGGGTAGATCATCCGCGATATTGCCTGTCGCTCCCACATTACCGGCATTGAGGATAAATAGGTTGACATCCTGCTGTCGTGCCACCTCTGCGGCACCGAGCCACCAGGCCGTCGCACCTGAAATCTGATGCGTCACGATCCCCAAGGCTGGCCGTTTTTTATGTTGGGTAGGAACGCCATTGGCGGGCGTTTGTCCTGCATCACGATTCATGATGGTATCTCCATATTGAGCGTGAAACAGAACGTCGTGCCACTGCCTTCCCCCTCCGATTCGACCCAGATTCTGCCATTATGTGACTCAACAATGCGCTTAACCAGGGCCAGGCCCACGCCGGTTCCCTCACTTTGCGGATCAAGTTTGTCGAATAAACCAAATATTCTGTCTTGGTACTGTGTATCGATGCCGATACCGTTGTCGCGCACATAGAAAATGGGCTCGACTTCATCCTGCCGGGCACCGATCTTGATTTGTGGTTGGGGCTGCTCGCCCATGAACTTGCAGGCGTTGTCCACTAGATTCTGCACGACCTCCACCAGCCGCGCCCGGTCACCATAGACGGTAGGTAGATCAGGCGCAATCTCCACCTGCACATCGTCCATCTCAATGCGCCCATGTACAGCGCCAACAGCCTCACGAACGATAGCTTCGAAGGATACCTCTTCGGGAGGGTTGATAATGCGTCCGATGCGTGAGAGCTCGAGCAACTCATCGAGTAGCAGTTGCATCCGAGCGAGTGCGTCGTTGATGCGGACAACGTCGGTCTTGACCCGTTCGATATCGCCCAACAGAGCATCTTTTTCCAAAAAGCCGACAAAACCACCGATGGTGATCAACGGACTTTTCAGATCATGAGAGACGGTGTAGGTGAAGCGCTCCAGCTCAGCATTCTTGGCCTCCAATTCGGCGATCAGAGCCTCGCGGACATTTTCAGCCTGCTTGCGCTCGGTGATGTCAATCAGTTGCCCCATCGTGCGCAGTCTCCCGGTGACATCTCTGACCACAGTCGCACTCATTTCGCCATGACGCACCTGGCCATCCTGGCGCACTACAGTCAGTTCGTAGCGGGAAGGAAGCTGTTCTCCGCTTTGCCGACGGATATAGGAGTCGGTGACAAAAGCACGGCTCTCATCAGAAAGAACAGTGCGAAAATCCATGCCAATAAGTTCTTCATTTGAATATTGCAAGATGCGACACAGTTCGTCGTTGGCATAGGCAAAGCGATAGGCTTCATCGACCGTAAAAATACCTACCAGGGCGTTCTCGACAATGGAACGGTATTTTTCCTCGCTTTCTCGCAGCGCTTCCTCTGTCCGCTTGCGCGGGGTGATGTCGCTGTGCGTTCCAATGACTCGAAGTGGTTTACCGTCTTCGGTCCACTCAATCGCCTGACCACGATCTAGAATCCATTTGTACGTGCCGTCTTTGCATTGCACGCGATGCTCACTGGTATAGAATGGAGTCTCGCCCTCCAGATGCTTGCGGATTTCCTCGTAAACATAATCTCGATCATCCGGATGCATGCGTGTATCCCATTCGGCTAGCGCGTTCCCAATCTCCTGTTCCTCAAAACCGAGCATTGCCTTCCACTGCCGGGAGTAATAGACTTGATTCGTTTGTGCGTTCCAGTCCCACACCCCGTCGCCTGCGCCCTCCAACGCAAATTGCCAGCGTGCTTCGCTCTCTCGCAGCGCCTGCTCTGCAATTGCTGCTTCAACGACGGTGCTTGACAGCGAGTAGGCCATCAGGAGGATCATTGCCAGGTAGCCGTACTCGATGGCATAGACAAAATGATATAAGTTTTGCCCTACCAATGTATCATTGATAGCCGCCACGTACATACAGCCTAACGCCAGGAGTAGTGGGATGGCTTCGCGCCGATGTCCGCGCCAGTAAAAACGCGCACTGATCCACAGAATGTAAGTGGAAGCCGCCATTCCCACGAAACCTTGAAACACTGTGAATGCTCCTAAAGTTGCCTCGTAGTAGATGATCTGTTGACCAAAGGGAAGCGTAAGCGTTTTGATGGCTGGTTGGTCAATCAGCCAGGTAAACTGGCTGCGATCCACGCTCTGGACAATGACGGCAAGTGCATAGTATGCTGAGAATAGATAGGCAATGATTCCGGGCTTTTGTCCTGTGTAGTCAAGGACAAACCACAAAAAGAATGTGGTCACGAACGCCAGTGCAATGAACTGTAATCGCTGCCACTGCGCACCCGCGGCGACCGAGTTGGCATTGTACAACCCGGCGCATAACACATCATAGCACCCCGTCGCCAAACACAGCAGTGCAAAGGTCAAATCCTCGCGGTGCTGTTTTCGCCGGAAATAGATGAGCAGGTGATACAGGCCAACATAAAAGGAAATGCTGGCGATGACAATTGCCGGTATGGATTGTGCGTTCATATCATCCCCCTCACCGTATTTCTGCTAGGGTAAAGTAAAACGTCGATCCAGCACCCACTTCCGATTCGATCCAAAT
>JBJYXQ010000560.1:0-2131 GCA_046260035.1 Anaerolineae bacterium | reverse complement strand
AGGCTTACTATGCCGGGATCGCGCCCCATAACCCGCTTGGGCCGATTTCGTTGGCAGCGTGTATCCAGTTGGACGCCTCGATCCCTAACTTCATTGCACAAGAGCACACAACGCTCGGTGAGGGCTATCTGAAGCGACCATTTGTGGTGAAGGACGGTTTCGTCGAGTTGCCCACGGGACCAGGCCTGGGCATTGAGTTGGATATGGACGCGCTTGAGGACAAGATCGACCACGACTGGCGGAACCCGGAGCGCTACGATCCCGATGATGGGTCGGTGTTGGATTGGTAATCGAAGCAGAGAAGGAAGTATTTGATTTTTGGTTAGGTCAATCTATACTTGTCGAAGAACAAACCTGTTCGATCTGTTGCAGTATTTGAAGGAGGTGTGGAGATGCGGGTTTTAGTTTTGGCTGACGATCGTTGGCATCCGGTCCAGGTGGCCCGTGAGGGCCTGGCACCGTTGACCGAACAGGGTTTTGCATTCGACTGGATTGAGAACCCCGTCGACTGGTCTGCGGCGCGGATGGCGACGTATCCTGTGGTGTTGTTTGTCAAATCGAACAATGTCTCGGCAACGGACGAAAGCCCGTGGATGACCGAGGAGATTGAGGCCGCTTTCGTAAACTATGTCCGCCGGGGTAATGGCTTGCTGGTCGTCCATTCCGGTTCCGCTGGATATGTGCAAACACCGGCCTTCCGCCAGTTGATGGGCGGGGTATTCATCAATCACCCTCCACAATGTCCCGTCACTGTGGAACCACAGGTGGGCCATCCGCTCACCGTCGGCGCTGCGCCGTTCACTTTGACGGATGAGCACTATATGATGGCGTTGGATGATGCGGATGCTGACATCTTTATGACCACTGCCTCACAGCACGGCATCCAGCCTGGCGGCTGGACGCGCTTCGAAGGGGCAGGGCGCGTCTGTATGCTTACGCCCGGTCATAACGTCGAAGTGTGGCAACATCCTTCTTTCCAGACGTTGTTGAGCAACGCGCTGCACTGGTGTGCGGCGGCGAGGCGAACGGCGTTGGTGACGGGTGCGGACCGAGGATTGGGCTTTGGACTCGCGTCTGGCCTTTTGGCGCAGGGATGGCGCGTCTTCGCCGGACAGTATATGACCGAGTGGCCGGAATTGTTTGACTTGGCGGAGCAATATCCCGGCGCGCTGCACATTGTCCAACTGGATGTATCTTCGGTGGAGTCGGTGCAAGCGGCAGCGCAGGCTGTGGCCACGCAAACGCCGCACCTCGACATGCTGATCAACAACGCGGGCGTCAGCTCGCCGACCAACCGGCGCACCATCCGCGAGGCGCAGGACTACGACGAAATGCACCGGCTGTTTGACATTAACAGTCTGGGGCCACTGCGCGTTGTGGAAGCGTTCTTGCCACTGCTGGATCGTGGGACGTTCAAGCGGATGTGCTTTGTCTCCTCCGAGGCGGGCAGCATCGAGCGCAGCTATCGCGATGCCTGGTTTGGGTACTGTATGTCCAAGGCGGCGCTCAACATGGCGATCAAGAATCTGTTCAACCACCTGCGTCCGGAGGGATACACGTTCCGCGTTTACCATCCTGGTTGGATACGCTCGTACATGGGCGGGCAAAAGAACAACGAGGCAGATCTGGAACCGGAAGAGGCCGCCACCTATGCGATCCCCATTTTCGTGAACCCGCGTGACGACGAAGACCGGCTGGTGCTCGTTGATTATCAAGGCAACGAATGGCCGTGGTAAAGGTCTCAACGGATTGAACGGATGTAACGGATTTTAGATTTCCGATTTTGGAGGGGAACTCATGCATCCATTTGCTGAATTGACTGTACCACAAGGTGCGGTGGGCATTCATTGGTTCGAGCAAAATGCCTATGCCCTCAAGGATTCGCGAGGAAAGGTGCTGCTCGTTGACCCGTATTTCCCGAAATCTCGTCCGGCGGAGAAGTTTATCCGCCCGCAACCGCCCGTGGTTGAGGCGGAATTTCCCGTTGACTACGTTTTGGTGACACATCGTCACGGCGACCACACCAACCCGGAGACGCTCACCCGCATCCACGCGGCGTGGCCGGATATGGTCCTCATCGGGCCGCCGGAGAGCATCGCGCAGGTGCTCGACGAGACCCCCATCGACGCTG
>JBJYXQ010000559.1:0-3737 GCA_046260035.1 Anaerolineae bacterium | reverse complement strand
CACACACGCAAACAAGGTCATGGATGATTTGAGTTTCAGATCATCGGGATAGCCAAAGATTTCCGAAATAGATCGCCCTTTGACGGCAAGGACCGCTTCCGCACATTCCAGCAATCTCGCGGCGAGAACCGGGTGCTCCAGGTAGTATCGCGCTTCCGTCAAGCTCTTGATGGCGTAATACTTCGTCGTTGCGCTAAATCCCAACCCGTCAATCTGCGGGAAAATGAACCACATCCAATGCGTGCGCTTTTGCCCACCTCTCAATTCCGAGAGCACACGCGCATAAACCGGTTCCTGCGCTTTCAAGAAGCGACTTAAGTCGAAGGCATCATCGTCGTTCATAGGGATTTCTGCATAATGGCAAACTGGCGCATCTGCCGGAAGCCCGCCAGGTGATACAGTCGGGCGGCATCCTTGTCCGTCCACAGGAACCACGCGCAGTGGAAGCCCCGCCTGATCATATCCGCCAGGCAATTGAAGAGCAGCAGTCGCCCTATACCCCGGTTGCGCATGTCAGGCGCGACGCCGAACGGGCCAAAACGCTCACGCCGGTACTGGCAGTAGCCAACGATCCGTTCCCCGCGTGCCGCCACCCAACAGCCGATATCGTCCGAACCAGAGCCGAACAATGCCAGCAGATAGTCTTGGGCAAAGCGATACCAGTCCCAGCCGAAGTGTTCGACCGTGAAAGCCATCAACGCGGACAGGTCAGTAGGATGAAGCGGTCGCACGGCAATGTTATCTTTCGCCAAGCGGCCTTCCAGTGCGGCAATCTCTGGTGGGATTCTGAAACCGGTCAGTTCGGCGCGCATGGCAATGGGCGTGGACGTTGTCTGCCACTCAAGCATGTGGAGAAAGGCGAGAGCGGCGGGATAAGCCTCAACGTCCACGCCGGGAATGAAGTAATTGGGCGTGTACGGCGAAATCACCACGCGCTCCCGGCCCAACGCCACCATGCGTTTCAGTGCCGCATCGAATAACGCGCGCCCGATCCCCTGTCGCCGACAATCGGGCTGAACGCCAAAAGCGGTGATCCAACCGATCTCCGGGTCCAGCCCCTGCAAGAAGTACGGGACGCGGCGCACCAGTGAAAGTACAAAGCCCACCAACGCACCATCGTTCTCGGCGACGAGCAGTCCATCTGGGTCGAAGTTTGGGTCCAGTAGCACCTTCGTCCGCCACACTGACGGCGTGATCAGGTCGTGCGTCATCGTCGCCTGCCACAGAGCAAGCAACGCGGTTTCATCGGTTCCACGATAACTGCGAATCTTCACTTTGTTACCCCTTTTTGGTCAGCAGATTGAGCAGATGAAGCAAATTTTCGATCGATGTGCTCAATCTGCTAAATCCGCTCAATCTACTGACAGGAAAAGATGAACAGTTACGTATACGCTTTGCGCAGCGGCTCGAAGCGTGCCAGGCTGTCTTCCAGGCCGCCGGGACGGTTGCGGGCCAGCCACAGCGCCTTGTGTTCGGCAATAGCCTCCTCCAGATCAACGAGCATGGCGGCGGTGTCCGTCTCCTGTCCCAGGAGCTGCAGGGCACGGCGACAGGCGTGACGCAGCAGCCGTCCAGCGCTGGCGAATTCCCGCTTGATGGTATCCGCGTCCGGACGATGCATCTGCACATCGGGCAGAGGCGCCAGGATCGTGTCGATGCGTTCCAGCGTCGCCTCGAAATCCTCCGCCGTCACGTTCTTGAAGCGCTCTTCGTCCGCGACTGCGCCTTGCAGCAGGTGAAACAGAACGCTGGAGTTGTGAATGCGCGGGATGTTGGGAATTTGGTAGACATTGCCCAGATCATAGGCGATGGCCCCCATCGTGCCGGTTGGATCATCGAAGGCGAAGCGACTGATAGCGGCGGGGACATCCAATGCACGATTGGCTTCAAGACTCCACGCATACGCCGCACCGACCCCAAAGCCCAGATAACTCACCGACAGATATTGCCAGTGCCCGCGGTCGCCCCAGTCGGTGTTGAGATAGCCGATAGCGCCGTGCTTGAGGCCGTTTTCGGCGGCGTTGAGGAGATTGCCCAGCGCGTTGTCCGTCCGCCCGGCGAGGCTATTCCACGAGGCAGTGCCGGGGCAGACGTAGAAAGGCACCCCGGCGGCGGCGAACTGTGCACCGTTGGCGTCGAAAGGATGGTCGAACTCATAGCCCCACTCCAGCGCGATGACGTCCGATGGCAACTGCGGCACGAGGTCAGGATAATGTGTGATGATGTCGCCCCAGAACTGCATCTAGTAGCCGCGCCGGCTCACGTCCCGGTAAATCTTCATCAGGAAGTCGAGGTAGACCTGTCCGGTTCCACGTTCTTCGCAGGCTTCCTTGCTCGCGCCCTGGCCCAGATCGATCGTCTCGTCACAGCCCACGTTAATCTGGCGGCTGGTGAAGTAGGGCAACAGTTCGTCGTAGAGACTGCGAATCAGCGCGATGCTGCCGGGGTTCTCCGGCGCGAGGCCGAACGGGCCTTGAATGGTGTAGCTGCCCCACGGCGTTTTGATCGTGCCGTGCGTCTCGGCGAGGTGCGCGTAGCGCGCGTGGGTTAGCCAGGGCTTCATGTGCCCGAAGGAGTTCTGGTTGGGGACGAGTTCGATGAAACGCTCGCGGCAGTAAGCGTCTAGCGCGAGAATCTCCTCGCCAGTGAAGGGAGAAGCGTACTGCCACACCACACGGTGGCCGTGATAGGCAAACGTGTGTTCGATGTAGAGCTGGAGCTGGTTAACTTTCCAGCTTGCCAGGCGATCCACCAGGGCGAACAGCGTCTCCATCGTGGGGACTTTGTCGCGGCTGACGTCCAGCATCACGCCGCGCGCGGGGAAGTCGGGCCAGTCGCGGATGTCGAGGCAGGGCAGTTGCCGCCCGGCAGCCTGTTGTACGAGCTGCACGAGCGTGCAGACCGCGTAGAAAATCCCGGCAGCGTCGTGGGCGTAGACCTGGATACCCTCCGGCTTAATCGTCAAGCGGTAGCCCTGCGGCTGCGCGACCACGTCAGGCATCAGGCTCAACGTCAGGCCGGGATGCACATCCGTCCATGCGGCACGCCCAGCAACGAGGCGCCAATTCAAGCCGAGGTGCTCCTGCAAGGCCGCCTGTGCGCGCCGGGCAGAGAAGAGGATGTCCTGTGGACAGGGAGCATCCAATAGAATGACGGATTCGGGCACCAGCTTGAAGATGCCCTCAAGGTGCGTCAGTTGACGCGGGTGGGGTAAGAATACTAGGTTTTCTGTCATAGTGACCTCCAAAGAATATCCAATCTAAAACTTATCCAGCGGATACATCGGCCTGTTAACGCGCCGGTATTCCAACTGCCGCACGTCGCAGTTTGTCACGCCAGGGCTGACGGCGAGGATGGAGCGCGGGCTGATGACGTGCAGCGGCGTGGTCAGGTAGCCCCGCTTAGGGACGACGATCTTGTAGGCCAGCGGATCGATGCCCAGGCTGTGGAACTGCGCCGGTTCGACGTAACTCTGCCGCTCAGCAGTGAGGATCACATCCACACCATCTACGGTGAGGACGACGGTGGGGCCGCGATGCACCATCCGCTCCGGCGCGCGGATGCCGCCCCAGTAGTAGTCGCCGTCAGAGATGAGGCGCACGACGCCGGTGACGGGCAATGGCTTGCTGTGGCGCGTATCGAGCTTGCCCCCAATCTCCAGGCTCACTCGGTTCCCCACACCTGCCGCAATGCAGGTTTCCACGGCGGCAGCATCCCAGATGGAAGCAACAACGACA
>JBJYXQ010000558.1:0-4331 GCA_046260035.1 Anaerolineae bacterium | reverse complement strand
CATCCTGTGCGACGAAGAACGATTCTTCGGCGACGGCAAAGTACGCACTCAATTCGGGATGCGTCTCGGTCAACTGCCAGTACGTTTCGGACATAAAGGTGATCGTCTGGGGCGTCATTTTGTCGGGCACGTAAGCCGTATCGGTGCAAACGTTGTCCTGGCACAGGAAGGTCTTATCCCCTACGTACCGGACGCTGTTCGACGCCGTTTGTCCGCCGTCTGCCCCCGGCATCGCGCCGCCGGCGGTTGGTGCGGCGTCGGCAGCCTCCAGCTCCTGGCGCATCACCGCGTCTTCCACGGCCTTCTCGCCCGAAGGTGCCATCGGTACAGCCTGGAAGTTCTCGGTCAGCTCCTCGGCAGCGCGCTCGCGACCTTCAACGGTCAGCACGTCTACCGGTTCCTCTACCAGGAAAGAAGTATAAGGCGTGATGATGCCGTAGCGCAGGCTCAAGCTGACGACGGCGCTGATCCATTCCTCCTTTTCCCCGTTGAGGCGGATTTGTGTGAGCAGATAGCCGATTTTGCGCGAGGCCCACAGCCTGGGGATGAAGTCCTTGCCGGTGGATGCGCTGAAGTTCCCGGCGTAGGTGTAGGTCTCGCGCTGGCCTTCAACCTCACCAGTCAGCGTGATGGTCTGTGCGCCCGAGCCGTTGTAGCGCCCGGCGACGATGAGCTGCGTTCCCGCGTACAGATCCGGAAGGGGATTGGGATACACGTCGTAGGTCTGCACACTACCGAAATCCAACGCGATGTTGGTCAGCACCGGGCTTTGGATGCGCCCGTAGAAGGCAGAGATTTTCTCGTCGATGCGTTCTTCTGGCGCGACGTAGGCCGGGAGGCCCCGGTGGTCGGCGGCGAGTTGGTCGAGGAACAGCGTGTTCACGTCGTAGCCCACACCGAAGGGGAAGATGCGCGCGGCGGCGGGTGCTTCCTGCTTTAGCGTGCTCAAGAGCGTGTCGTCATCGACAATGCCCTCGGTCGCCATCCCATCGGTGAGGAAGACGACGACGGTGGGGCGTGTCCCGTCCGCCTGGGCCAGCGCCTCGGAAAGGCCGAGGTAGATGTTCGTCCCACCGAGTGCCTCCAGGTGGCGTACCCACTCGATGGCAGTGTCTGCTTCCTGCGGCCCCTGCAGGGTCGGCGCATACACGCGTGCTCCGCTGCTGAAGGCCACGACGTTGAAGCGGTCTTCGGGATTCAAATGCCTGAGGACGTAGGCGAGGGCATCCTGTGCCTGCTCCAGTTTCTCGCCGTCCATCGACCCCGACGTGTCCAGCACCAGCAGGATATCCCTGGGTAGCACGCGACGCGTCTCGGTTTCCAACGCCGGTGTCAGCATCAGCAAGAAGAAACCATCCTCATCTCCAGCTTGATACGTGAGCAGGTTCGCGCCGATGTCATCCCTCGTTGCGCTGGCGTACAGCTCGAAGTCCCGGTCCGGGAAGACGTCGTTAGCCTCGTAACTGAGTGTAGCGCGATAGGCACCTTCGCGGGTGATCACCACTTCGTTCTGGTGGCTGGGTGAATAGACGGCCCGCAGCGGTGTTTTTGACGTCAGGCTCACGTAGATGCTCACCTGTTCCAGAGGCAATGCGGAGAAGCGCTCGGTGTTGAGCGGATAGCGATAGTGCAACATACCCTCATCGAGCGAGAGGATTTGCGTGTATTCCAGTTGGATGCGGCGTTCCTCTCCGGCTGGGATGGGGAAAATGCGCGCGCGGACGGCGTCGCGTCCGACGTATTCCAACAAAGCCGGATCGCGCTGTCGCCGCACGTAGTCCTCGTAAATCTCGCGTGCCTTGTCCGCCGGGAGGATTTCACCCTCGATGGGTTGCCCATCCACCCACATCACGAAGTGCTGCACCACCGCGCCCGGCGGCAGCGGGAAGACGTAGGTGCCTTCCGCGGCCACTTCGCCGTCATTGCGGAAGACTTGATCCACCTTCGTCGTCGCGACCTGGTCCTCAATGGTCACCGTCACGCGATGATAACGGATCGTCAGCCACGGCGTCCAGTGGGGTGGTGGTTCAATGGGCGGATCGATGATGATGATCCCATCAGCCAACGCCGGACTTGCGTGTAGCACGATCGCCATCAACAAAATGAATGCCATCAGGTGCTTTCTCATTGTTGCCTCCTTGTCGTAAGCTTGCGAAGGTTTAGGCAAACCGTAGGTTTGCACCCCGCGCAAGGTTGGTCACTGAATGTATTGTTTTTAAGACGTTGCTCAAGAGAGGAAGGTTCCGACCCAAGGCTATTGCATTTCGAATTTACCCCCTTCCCAACCCTCCCCCTGCACTCTACGCAGGCCTGCGCTTCGCGCGCCCAAAAACATACATCTTAATTTCGCCTCCCTTCCGCGCGTGGGAAGGGGAGCGAGGAGGGGTTGTGCCTTCCGTTAGCCAGAGTATAATACGGGTGTGATAACGAACGGGGGTGCGCGAGCAAGTTTTTGGCAGTGGGGATGTCTGGCCTTGTTAATCGGCGGCATTCTCCTCGTCATCTTGACCGGGATGTGGCTCTTTTCCAGGCCATCGACGTTGCCAGCAGGCCCACGCCCCACGGCCATTATCTGGACGGCATCGCCGACACCCACATCGACGCCCACACCAACACCCACGCCGCAGCCTACATCGCTGGTCCCGCCAACGGAGATTGGGATAGGGGTGCGGGTACAGGTCAGCGGAACGGGCGCGGCAGGTCTGAACATCCGTGCCAGTGCCAGTACCTCCGCCGAACGCCTGGACGTTGCTGCCGAGGGTGAAACCTTCATCGTCGCCGCTGGCCCGGCGCAAGCCGACGATCTGACGTGGTGGTTCCTGCGCGATGAGGCTAATCCGCAGCGTGAGGGCTGGGCCGCTGCCGACTACCTGATCATCGCGCCGTAATTTGATGGGATTTACAGGATGGGCAGGATTGTTCTGAGTTTCTGTCAGGTAACGTTATTATCCTGAAATCCTGTCCAAAATGAAAATACCTGAGCCATTGTGGAGCAGATATGGATCAAGAAACTGTCCTTCGCGCTGAGAAACTCCGGGAAGAGATCAATTATCACAACTACCGCTATCACACGCTCGATAGCCCGATTGTCAGCGACGCGCAGTTCGACGCGCTCGTGGATGAACTTCGCGCGCTTGAGGCCGCGCATCCCGAGCTGATCACGCCGGATTCACCTACCCAACGCGTTGGCGGTGCCCCCGCCGAGGGCTTTGCGAAAGTTGAACATCCCGCGCCGATTCTCAGCCTGGACAAGGCATCCAGCCGCCCGGAACTCTTCGCCTGGCACACCCGCATCAGCAAACTGCTGCCCGAAGATGCGCCACCGCTTGCCTACACCGTCGAACCGAAATTCGACGGGTTGACGGTGGTGTTGCACTACCGCGATGGACAACTCGTGCTGGGCGCAACGCGCGGCGATGGGCAGATCGGCGAGGACATCACCGCGAATCTGCGCACGGTCAAGACGTTGCCTCTACGCATCCCTGCCGATCCCGATGGACCGCAACCTCCGCCGTACCTGGTGGTGCGCGGTGAGGTGCTGATCCTGCTCGAGGATTTTGATGCGCTCAACGCGCGCTTGGTCGAGGCCGGCGAGTCGCCGTTCGCCAACCCGCGCAACGCCGCCGCCGGTTCACTGCGCCAGCTCGATCCGGCAATCACCGCGCAGCGGCCCTTGCACCTCTATGCTTACAGCATCGTCGTGGCGGATGGGCCTGTGCCGGAAACCCAGCATGGGACGCTGGACTACCTGCGTGACCTGGGCTTTGCCCAACCGGAGGAGATCGCATTTTTCGACGACGGCACTGGGGAGCAGCGCTTGGATGCTGTTGCCGATTACTGCGAGCAGATGCCTGCGCGGCGCGATACGCTCCCCTACGAAGCCGATGGCCTCGTGATTAAAATCGATGATCTGGCGACGCAGGTTGCGTTGGGCGTCGTTGGAGGGCGTCCGCGCGGCGCGGTCGCCTACAAGTTCCCGGCGCAGGAAGCAACCACGACGCTCATGGACGTGGAGTTCTCCGTGGGGCGGACAGGCGTCATCACCCCCACGGCGCTGCTGGATCCGGTTCCCATCGCCGGGGTGACGGTGGGGCGCGCCTCGCTCCACAACTTCGACTTCATCGCCGAGCGCGATATCCGCATCGGCGACCGCGTGCTGGTCAAGCGCGCCGGGGATGTGATCCCCTACGTCGAAGGGCCGATCGTCGATGTGCGCGATGGCAGCCAGCGCCTTATCGAACCGCCGTCCGTCTGCCCGGCGTGTGGCGATCCTATAGTCCATCCTGAGGGTGAAATCGCCTATTACTGTATCAACGCCGCATGTCCGGCCC
>JBJYXQ010000557.1:0-3745 GCA_046260035.1 Anaerolineae bacterium | reverse complement strand
GTCTATCTATGCACGAGCAAGGTTGGACGGGTTCCCCGCCGCTATCGAGGACGAGACATATTTGAGTGGTTGCTTGACACGAAGTTTTTTGACGTCACATTTGCTAGTCTGAAGGACGAGGCTATTAGCCGCGCACCTCAGCCACAAGTCTCCGGTGTTGGACGCTTTGGACACACCGTCAGCCTGCAATACCTGGCACGCCAGGGCGCTGAAATTCTGGGTCGCTTACTGGACGTCGAAGGAAACCATCTCATACTGAATGATGATGCGGCTGCACATGTACATTTTGCCGATGATTTCTCGCAATTGATAAAGGACAATATTGACGCCTATCTGTTGCGGTCAGGTATCGCACTTCCACCACTCGAGGAGGACCCGGCAGATCTACCGGATCCTCAGGCTGAGTGCGTTTCCGCTTTGCGGCGGTTAGATCTTCGTGAGGCAAAGGTCAGTACTGTTATTTGGGCTACAGGATTTACATCAGATTTTAGTTGGATACACCTGCCGGTCCTCGACGCTGAGGGCAGGCCGATTTATCAACGAGGAATTTCGCCGGTGCGTGGCTTGTATTTCATCGGATTTCCCTGGCTCAGTAGCCGCAAATCAGGCATCATTTATGGGATTAATGAGGATGCCCATTACATTGCTGATGCAATTTCAGAACAATTAGCTTAGGTACACGGTTTAAAGCACTCACTAATGAATTGCATACCAAAGGCCATATACCCAAACACTCAAAACCCCACCCAACACCGCGTGCAGCCAACTGGCCGTGCACGTTTATGCGTAATCCATATGTGGTGCAGATTCACAATAGAGAGATCAGGAGGAACAAAAAATGACAGAACCACTTGATGCAGTGACAGCAATGCACAATGCTTTCCGACACGATATGACGGTGATTGACGCGGCCGCGCTCGATGCCGCGCGCGGCAAACCCGGGCTCGCGTCTGCGATCGAACGCTTCCGATTCCTCAACGAAGTGCTGGTTTGGCACGCCGATGGCGAGGAACTGGCCATCTTCCCTGTGGTTGAAGCCATCGCGCCTTCGGTCGCCGAAGCGTATGAAAGAGATCACAGAGGTCTCGATGCTGCGTTCGAAGCGTTGAATGCAGCGGTGTCTGCACGTGACGCATTGGAGACAGCGCGCGCCACCGCAGCATTCAAGTTCCATCTCGACCTTCACCTTGACAAGGAAGACGCCCACCTGTACCGGCTCATAAGGGAGCGCGTATCCAGAGCTGACCAAGGCAAGGCATTAGCTGTCATGGCTAGCACTGTGCCTCAGGATCGCTTCCCGGAAACGATCGCGTGGCTGTTCCCGTTGTTAGGCGATGACGATAGAGAGAACATGACTCGTATCTGGCAAATGGTAATGCCCGCTCCGGTGTTCGCGCAGGTCAAGCAGCTAATCCAAAAGGCGATCGGCAATGACTGGGCAGAACTGACACGTCGAATCCCTGCGCTTGTGTGATCTGAAGGGCTACACACCACAGGTCCAACAAATATGATATGTGACGCATGCCGAAAGCGTGCGTAAATAGCACGTGAACGTAAGCCCCGACGCATAGTGGCCGGGCGGACGCCAGGTCAATCTCGGACTGTGCGGCATCGAACGCTACCAATACCGCACGGTTATGTCGTCTGGTGAAGGAGACGTTATCGTCAATACTCACTGGGAAGAAAATGAGTTCTTTGTGAACACAGAAGGTTTTCTCGGTGAAACCGTGCTGCCTGGTGGCACCCCACAGTGTTATGCTTGACAGATGGATGTGTCCACCAACGCACAGCCCGATAGTAATGGCAAGATTCTACGTATGAAATGGCAGGTCAGTGTAGTGCGCACAAAGAGAACCACGGATAGGAGAAATACACGATATAGACTGTGGCCCATCGTGTATTTCTTCTATCCGTGGTCATCACCTTGGCAATACTTCACCTTTTTCAAGCGTTCAACGTCACCCTGACTAATACAAATCCTCATTGATCCCTTCAACTTTTGCAGTATACTGAGCCTCAAACCATAATCCAATTGGAGGTATGTATATATGACCAAATCCACTGATAGTGCTATTGAACAACGCGTCGAAGAACTGCTCAACCAACTGACACTCAGAGAGAAAGTGTCGTTGCTCTCCGGCGAAGATGACTGGCACACCGTCGCTATCCCGCGGCTGGGCATCCCCTCGCTGGTGATGACCGACGGCCCGCACGGGGTACGCGCCAACCGCACCGGCGGCAAGCGCACGCAGGGCGCGGCCACCTCGTTCCCCACCGGCGTCTCGATGGCAGCGAGCTGGGACCCAGCCCTCATCGAGCGTGTCGGCGAGGCGCTGGCCGAAGAGACGCGCGCCCTCGGCTGCGATATCCTGCTCGGCCCATGCGTCAACATCGTGCGCACGCCACTCGCCGGGCGCAACTTCGAGGCCTACGCCGAAGACCCCTATCTTGCAGGGCGCATCGGTGTAGCCTGGGTCAAGGGATTGCAGCGCAAAGGCGTCGGCGCGTCGCTCAAGCACTACGCCTGCAACAACCAGGAAGTCGAGCGCCATCGCGGCAGTTCCGTGGTGGATGAGCGCACGCTACGCGAAATCTATCTGGCACAATTCGAGATGGTCGTCAAAGAGGCCAATCCCTGGACGGTGATGTGCTCGTACAACCGCATCAACGGCGTCTACGCCAGCGAAAACGACTACCTGCAGAACCAAATCCTCAAGGATGAGTGGGGCTTCGAGGGCGTCGTCGTCTCCGACTGGGGCGCGAACCACACCACCGTGGAATCCGTCGCGGGTGGCCTGGACATCGAAATGCCCGGCCCGGCGCGTTACTACGGGAACCTGCTCGAGGCAGCAGTCCGCATGTGGCAGATGAACGAAGACACCATCAATGAGGCAGCGCGTCGCATGCTGCGGATGATCGTCAAATCCGGCAAAATGGACGGCGCCATGCCCACCGGTTCGCTGAACACGCCCGCCCACCAGGCGCTCGCTCGCGAACTGGAAGAAGCCTCCATCACGCTGCTCAAAAACCAAAAGAGCGTTTTACCGCTCAAAGGTGTGGAATCCATCGCCGTTATCGGCCCGAACGCGGCGGAATGTCGCATCGGCGGCGGCGGTAGCTCGTACCTGGAGCCGCCCTATCGCGTCAGCCCGCTAGAAGGGTTGAAGGCCAAGCTCGGCGACGCAGTTGCTATCGGCTACGAGCAGGGCTGCGACAACTTCGTCGAACTGCCCGCCATCAAGCCCGACTACCTGGGCGAAGGGTTGCTATGCGAATTCTTCAACAACGCCGATCTCTTCGGCACGCCGGTTGCATCGCGCACCGAGCCCAACATCGCGGACTGGCGCATCCGGCTACCAGAGGGCGTCAATGACAAAGAATTCTCAGTACGCTGGACCGGCACGCTGACCGTCCCCAACAGCGGGCGCTATACGCTCCAACTGCGCAACGCCTGCATCGCGCGCCTATACCTGGACGATAACCTAGTATTGGAGGCCACACCCGGTGAAGAAGAGGGTTGGCTCAACAGCACCGCGCAGACGTTCATGACACTCGAAGCGGAAAGCGCCTACGCGCTCAAGGTTGAGTATGTCAAACTACCGGACGTGGATTTCACCGGGCTCTACCTGCAAGGCGCATTCGCGCCCGATCCTGACGACCGGCTGGAGCGCGCCGTCGCGCTGGCGAAACAATCCGACGTCGCCATCATCTTCGGCGGGATGCCCACAGGCTTTGAGAGTGAAGG
>JBJYXQ010000556.1:0-2487 GCA_046260035.1 Anaerolineae bacterium | reverse complement strand
GCGCCTGGAGATGATCCAGACCCATAACGAGGACGCCGCGCTGACTGCGCGATACCTGAAGCAGATGGGTGACGAATTCGAGCATCTGCGCCGGTTGGTCGATCACCTGCTTGCTCTGGCGGATTTAGACTCCCACGAAATGCCGACACTTACCGCTCTTGATCTGGCTCCGCTGCTCTACCGGCTGGCTGATGATCTAGGACCGCTGGTGCAAGCTGCCGGGCACACCTTGCAGGTAGACGTCCCGCCGCACCTACCGCCGGTTTTCGCCAACGCCGACCAGATGCAGGCCGTCGTCCGCAACCTGCTCGACAACGCCATCAAGTATACGCCGCCCAACGGCACCATTGTCCTCAGTGCAACGGCGTCACGGCGTGAAGTACAGATCGCTGTTGCCGATAGCGGGCCGGGCATCCCACCGGAGGCTCTTCCGCGCATCTTCGACCGTTTTTACCGGGTGGACAAGGCCCGCTCCCGCAAATTAGGCGGTGCGGGCCTGGGCCTGTCGCTGGTCAAGGATGTGGTGGAAGCTTACAAGGGTCGGGTCGAGGTGCAGAGCGCAGTCGGGCAAGGCAGCCGCTTTACGCTGCACCTGCCGGTGGGATTACGCGTAACCTCGCCAGATGTGATGATGGGGGTGGGAGTATAATTCCCGCTTGTATAACAAACTACGCTCTCCCCAAGACGTAGATACACGCCCCGAAGAAACTGACATCGACCTCACTTTCCTCAGGATAGACCTTCATCTGCAGATGATTGACTATGAATCGTGAAAGCCTATAATTATCTGGGCGAGGGAAAAAAGCATAAATTGCTGAACCCAAGCTGCCATACATACGGAGGTTCGTTTTGATGGTTCGCAATCTCAGCCCACAACAAATGTTCACCGCCCTGGCAAACGCGCACACGCCGGAGTATCGTTTTACAGGTACGACGCGCGCTGACTTCGATGCCTGGAAGCAGGCCACTCTGCCGCGCGTTCTGGCGACACTCGGCGACTTCCCCGAGCGTGTCCCTGCCAACCCGCAATTGCTGGCAGAATGGGAAGATCGAGGTTTACGGCGCCAACGGTGGATCATCGACGTACAGCCATATCTCTCCGCGATTCTATTGGTCAACCTGCCACTCGATCTCAAAACGGATGAAAAACGCCCTGCGATTCTTTGTTGCCATGGACACGGTCCTTTCGGCAAAGAGGCTGTGATGGGCAACGATTTCAGTCCGGCGCTGCGTGAGGAAATCGCCAACCATAACTACAACTACGGACAGCAAATGGCGCAGAAGGGCTTCATCACTTATGCGATAGATTGGATCGGCTTTGGCGAGCGCAACGACAACCAGAAGCCCAACCACTCTAACCTGGGCGCAGGCCGCGACTGGTGTAACCTCTACTATCTCCACGCGACGATGTTTGGGATGACGTCGCTCTCGATCAACGTCGCGCACGGGAAAGCTGCGACCGACGTTGTGTGCGCGCTTCCCAACGTGGATGCCGACCGTCTGGGCGTGATGGGACTGAGCGGCGGTGGTACAATGACGTTGTGGATGACGCTGTGTGACGAGCGCCTCAAGGCCAGCGAGATCATTTGCTACAGCGACCTTTGGGCCGCTTTTGGCATGCGCGATATCAACTACTGCGGGATGCAGGTTGCGCCAGGATTGTACAAGCTCGTCGATTTGCCCGACCTGCAGGGATTGATCGCGCCGCGCCCGCTGCTCATCGACATCGGCGCACAGGATACGTGCTTTAAAGTCGATACGGCCATGCAGTGCTACACGCAGCTAGCCGCGATCTACCACGCGGCGCAGGCCAACGACCGCCTCGAACTCGATCTGCATCCCGGTGAACACGGTTGGGGCGGTAACAAATCTGAGGAGTTTTTCAGGGAATACTTGGGTTAGGGTGTAATCTCGCATTCCGTTTACGGACTACGTTTAGAAACATAGAGAAGTCCATGACAGTTCAATGTCCAGCATGCCATTTTGAAAACCCCGAAGGCTTCACGTTCTGCGGCAAGTGTGGCGCGAGGTTAGTGGTCTTGTGTCCCCAGTGCGGCGCGGAAATCCCTCCGGGCTTTGCGTTTTGTGGTCGCTGTGGGATGCGCTTGCCGCCTCCCGAACCTGCTGGCGCTATCACCGAAGAAGAATTGGCCCGCATTGAGCCATTTTTGCCCCCGAATGTATTCAATACCCTGCCGCCAGCAGCGCTCTGGCAGCCCGCCGACGTGGTGCATACGCAGGAGAGGCTGACGCATCTTCTGGAAAGCGTCGTTACCTACTTGCCGCGTTATCTGGTACAGACCGAGCTGGCCGCACCGGATGATGCCCCTGACGGTGAATTCCTGCGCGGGACGCTGCTTTTCTCCGATATCAGCGGCTTCACCGCGATGTCCGAACGCCTGAGCACGCTTGGCAAAGAGGGTGCGGAACAGATCGTCGCTTTGGTCAACCATTACTTCAGTGCGATGTTGGACGTGCTGTTCACCT
>JBJYXQ010000555.1:0-15282 GCA_046260035.1 Anaerolineae bacterium | reverse complement strand
AACATCTGCAGCAACCAGGGATTGATGGCTCTGGCGGCGACCGTCTATATGGCTGCTTTGGGCAAACATGGGCTGCGCAGAGTCGCCGAACTGAACTACCACAAAGCACACTACGCTGCCGACGCCATCGACACGGTGGAGGGCTTCTCCGTCGTCCGGCGCAAACCCTTCTTCAACGAGTTCGTCGTCCGTTGTCCTGCTCGGGTCGAGGAGATCAATGCCTTCCTCCTTGATGCACTTGAGGGTGTGGAAATCATCGGCGGTTACGATCTGGCACAGGACTACCCGCATCTGACAAACGCTATGTTAATTGCCGTGACCGAGATGAACTCGCGCCACGAGATTGACTTGCTCGCAGAGGCTCTCAATGCCTTCAACGATTAGGGCAAGAGAGAGGAACAGACAATGACCGAGCCGCTAATTTACGAACTTTCATCACCCGGACGCGAGGGCGTCAAGCCCCCGAAATTGGATGTGCCGGAGAGCGCGCTCCCGCAGGACTGGCTGCGCGAGAGCCTCCCACTTCCCGAAGTTAGTGAGATCGACGTAGTACGCCATTACCTCCGGCTGTCGCAACTGAACTATGCCATTGACAAAGGGATGTACCCCTTAGGGTCCTGCACCATGAAGTTCAATCCCAAGATCAACGAGGTAACTGCGCGGCTGCCCGGTTTCACAGGCGTCCATCCACTGCAACACCCGAACGTCGCCCAAGGTGCGATGTATGTGATTTACTCGCTCCAGGAATACATCAAAGCCATCGGCGGCTTTGCCGGTGTGACGCTGCAACCCGCTGCGGGTGCGCACGGCGAATTAGTCGGCGTGCTCATCATGCGCAAATACCACCTGGATCGCGGCGAAACGCAACGCGATACCATCCTGGTACCCGATTCGGCCCACGGGACCAACCCCGCCTCGACGAGTATGAGCGGCTTGCGCGTGGTAGAAATCCCTTCCGATGCACGTGGCAATGTCGATCTGGACGCGTTGCGCTCCCAGGTGTGCGAGCGTGTTGCGGGGTTGATGTTCACCAACCCTAACACCCTCGGCCTCTTCGAAGAGCACATGGAAGAAGTGATTGACATCGTCCACGGGTGCGGTGGGCTGGTGTACGGGGATGGTGCAAACATGAACGCACTCACCGGCATCATGCGGCCTGGCGATGCCGGCATCGACGTGATGCACTTTAACCTGCACAAAACCTTCAGCACACCGCACGGTGGCGGCGGGCCGGGTTCCGGCGCGGTCGGCGTGGCCCCACATTTGGCCGATTATCTACCCGGACCAATTGTGGTGCTTGACCCTGAACTTTCCGAAGATGAAGATCCATACTTTATCTTCTACGATCCGCCCAAGTCCATCGGGCGCGTCAAAGCCTTCTGGGGACATTTTGGGATCATGGTACGCGCCTACACCTACATCCGTATGTTAGGCGGCGAGGGCCTGCGCCGTTCCGCCGAACACGCAGTGCTCAACGCCAACTACCTGTTGAGCCGGATCAAGGATCACTATCCACTGCCCTACGATCGCATCTGTAAACATGAATTCGTCGTCGAGGGTCACTTCAAGGACGCGCCCGGCGTCCATGCGCTCGATATCGCCAAGCGCTTGATCGATTACGGTGTCCATCCGCCCACCAACTACTTCCCGCTCATCGTCCCGGAGGCGCTGATGATCGAACCGACGGAGACGGAGAGCCAGCAATCGCTGGACAATTACGCCGACATCCTGCTCAAAATCGCCAAGGAAGCACACGAGACCCCAGAGCTACTCCACGCCGCACCGCAGAATGCGCCGGTCCGTCGACTGGACGAAGTGCGCGCCGCGCGCCATCCTGTGCTCCGTTACGAGCATTAGCGCACAGCACGCGAAAGCGCCTGTCAAAAGGGGGATTTTGATGCGTTGTGCCTCAAAATCCCCCTTTTGGTTGTTCTCCCGTTACGGTAGTGGTATAATTGTGCAAACTATCTGAGGGGGGACTGTGGACGTCAGCATTGGTGTAGCTTTCATCGCGGGATTAGCATCATTCCTGGCCCCCTGTGTACTGCCCCTGGTCCCTGCCTATCTAGGCTACCTCAGTGGATGGGCCGTTCCAGGGCGCACCGCCACCGAGTCCAACACTCCCACGCTAAGCGAGCGATTTTTCGTGGCGGCGCATGCCGTAGCCTTCGTCATTGGCTTTAGCCTCGTCTTCATCCTACTAGGGACTGCTGCCGGCTCACTCGGCAAACTGCTGCGCGGCGACTGGTTCCGCTATCTGGGCGGGCTGCTCATCATCTTCTTTGGGCTGGCGCTGATGGAGCTTCTCCACGTTCCCTTTCTGCAGAACGAAGCTCGTCTCCAGTGGCGTGGCAAACGCGAATGGGGCTTCCTCTCATCGGTTTTGATCGGTATGGTATTCGCAGCGGGATGGACACCCTGTGTCGGGCCAGCGCTCTCGGCCATCCTCATCCTTAGCACCGACCAGGCCACAGTAGGACGTGGGATAGCCTTATTGGTCGCCTATTCTGCCGGCATCGGGCTACCCTTCATTCTCGCCGGCTTCCTGATCGACCGGCTTGGTAATCTCTTACAGCGGATATCGCGCTATCTGCCCACCATCCAAAAGATCGCCGGAGCCATCCTGGTTCTGGTGGGCATCATTTTGATTACGGACAGCTTCAGCGCCATCGGGCTATGGCTTGAACAGCGAGGAATCGGATGGAACCTGGGGATATAGATAATCGCCCTCCTGCCGTGGAGGATATCCTGAACGAGACACAGCGCCGTCTCCATACACGCGCGAGCCAGAAAACATCGTCACAACAAGCGTGGGCTAACAGGCTAAACCGGGGCGTCTTCTGGCTAGCCTGTCACTGGCTGGCAGTCTTCAATGTGCTGGTGGGCATTTTCATCGGCGGGGCATTGCTACCACCGGTATTTCTCAAACTCGGATCACCGGGGGTGGCGAATGTGCTGTACGCAATCTATCGCCCTTTGTGTCACCAATATTCGTTTCGGTCATGGTTTTTCTTCGGATCTCAGCTAACCGATCCCCTCGATCCGCCGATCTATATGAGCACATTCATCGAGCGTAAGGGATTTATGGAAGATATGAACGCGCTAAGGCAATTCACTGGAAATGCCAATATGGGTTATAAAACAGCGCTCTGCCAGAGGGACGTCGCCATCTATGGTTCCATGCTCCTGGCAGGATTGATCTACGGCGTGCTACGGCGTCGCAAATCAATCCAACCCTGGCCAATGTGGCGCTACTTCGCCTTTGGCATCTTACCGATGATGTTTGACGGCGGCATCCAATGGATTTCTTACGCAGTATGGCTCTACTTTCCCAGCCTGATCGAAATTCCGTTCGAGACTATCCCCTTGATGCGCGTGCTTACCGGTGCACTCTTCGGGCTGGGCATCGTCGCCGCCGCGTATCCATATCTGAATGAATATTTCGAGGACGTACATCGCGTTCTCCAACAAAAATTTAAAGCAACTATCTCATCACTGGAGGTCATATCATGACACCACCCTTTGGTCCAATTCTACTCAATATCGGCAATGTTATCTCCGTCCACTGGTACGGCGTGCTGATCGTCACAGGCATCATCCTGGGCGCAAATGTCGCCGCGTACTTGGCGAAAAAAGCCGGCAAAGACCCAGAGATGATCTGGGATATGTTGATGATCGTCGTTATCCTAGCGATCATCGGCGCGCGCGTCTACCACGTCTTCTCGCAGCCCAGCAGCGGGCTACTCGGCTGGAATTACTACAAAGAGAACCCATTGGAGGCGCTCTACATCTGGAACGGCGGCCTGGGCATCTACGGCGCGATTATCGGCGGCGCACTTGGCGTGCTCATCTTTTGCTGGCGACGAAAACTGCGCCCGCTGCAATGGCTCGACTTCGCCGCACCTGGTATGGCGATCGGGCAATCCATAGGACGATGGGGTAACTACATTAACATCGAATTGTACGGCCCACCCACCACGCTTCCATGGGGCCTGCGCGTTCCAGCGCTAAATCGCATCGCGCCTTACACAGATCTGGTCAAATATCCAGAAACCACACTTTTCCACCCCACCTTCCTTTACGAATCGCTGGCGGCACTGGCGCTCTGTCTGCTGCTTATATGGATCGCAGTACACTACAGTCACAAGCTACGGGAGGGCGATCTACTGGTCAGCTACCTGATGGGCTACGCTGTCATCCGCTTCTTCACAGAAATGCTACGCCCTGACGCCTGGATGGTCGGTGGCATCGCTGCCGCGCAGTTATTTGCGATCATCCTCTTCATCGCAGGAGCAGCGTTTTTGCTCGTGCGGCATTTGTGGCTCCCTCGAAAAATCAAACCGAAAACAGCCTGATTGACCACCGGGGGTTCATCGCCGACATCGTCAAAAACACCCGGCTTTCTAGACATTGGATTTTTAGATAACCTCAAGGGAGGTGCGGTATGTCCTGGACAGATGCATTGGTGCGCTTTCAGGAAATCGATCTGGAGCTGCAACATCTCAATCAGAAACTGAGCGAAATCGAGGCTGACCTCAACGATACATCTGCACTTGCAGACGCGCAGCAGAACGCCGACCAAGCCGCACAGAAGGCCAGTGTAGCTCGTAAAGCGCAGAAAGATGTTGAGTTTGAACTACAAAAAACGCAGACCGAACTCCAACAAACTGAGCAGAGATTGTACAGCGGCAGTGTCACCAATCCCCGACAACTGGAGGATCTGCAAGCCAAGTCTCAATCATTGCGCCGCTGGGTCGCCAAGCTCGAAGATGATCTGCTCGAAGCGATGGTTGCGCGGGAAGAAGCCGATGAGGCCAGTGCCAAGGCCAGTGCCCATCTCAAACATATCACCACAAAGCGCGCGACCTTCGAACAAAACCTCGCCGCTGAGCGTAACGTGCTACAAACGCGTGGGCAGACGCTGCTGCAAGAAGCGGAGAACATCAAAACACGTATTTCGCCAGCCATCATAGATTCTTACCACTATCTTATCAGTAGAACCGGCGGTATGCCTGTCGCGCGTCTACAAGGCGAAGTATGCAGTGTGTGTGGTATGGAAGTCCTCAAACCCACTCAACGCAAAGTAAAAAACGGCGAGGAGGCTTACTGCGATGGCTGCCGGCGTCTGATTGTGGCCTAGCTTCTAGCCAAACAGAAACACGCCCCTGAAACAGGGGCGTGTTTCTGCGAAAGGAGGGTAACCAACGCATCGGTTCGGAGGGCGGGTCTCCTTACCAAATGCTAACTTTATTATACACTCTTACCAAAATCTAGCAATAGGAAAAAAGTACTATATAATGACTCGATATGTCACAAACGAAGAAGCCCCGTGCCTGTGCACGGGGCTTCTTCATTAATGTACGAAGGTTCTATTAGCGGGTCTGCAGGCCAGCGATGATTTCGTTGAAGATATTGTTAATTTCCGGTCCAACGAGAGCTAAGACCGCGATTACGACGACGGCGATGAGCACCAAAATCAGCGCGTACTCAACCAAACCCTGACCTTCCTCACGTGGTAAATACAACATCGCAACACCTCCTATTTAGATTTAATGTTCTGAAAGCTTGTTTTTTTAACCTGTCTATATATTACTCGATTTGAACACGGATCACAATAGGAAATTAGTACTGTTTTTAACTATTTTCCTACATTAGGATAACAAAAGCCTCAACACATACCTCTGCAGTGACTCTTTACCATCTACACAAAACAGCTATAATCGACAACGTAGGACCGATGAAGATAAGGAAGACCAGCTAGCCAGAGGATACTGTGCATTTTACCCAACTGTTGTTGACCTCACAATCACCACGCCGACGCGAGATGCTCGCCTGGCTTAGGTTGCCTGTCGGGCTGACACATGCGGATGTGGATGAAACGCCTTTCGATGGGGAACTACCATCCGAAACAGCCGTGCGACTCGCCATTGCCAAGGCCCAGGCGGTGGAATCTGCGAATAACGGCGTCTGGATTCTCGGCGCCGACACCGTCGTAGATCTGAACGGCACTTTGCTTGGTAAACCCGTCAATTCCGCAGAGGCACACACAATGCTACGCCAACTGCGTGAACGATCGCATGCCGTTCACACGGGCGTCGCACTATATCACCCACAAAAGAAGAAAGTGTGCACACGGCGGGTCACCAGTATTGTGCATATGCGTGCGTACACTGATGCCGAAATCGAAGCGTATGTATGCAGCCGTGATCCTATGGATAAGGCCGGAGCATACGCCATTCAAAACAGCGTCTTCAAACCAGTTTCATACGTAAATCGCTGTTACGCGAATGTTGTTGGTTTCCCACTGTGTGCCGTCGCCGCACTTCTGGAAGCATGGGGGCTCGCACCGTCCGTCAATATGCCAGTTCTCTGTCTGGCGCATTTCAATTACCGCTGTCCGGGTCCGGATGTAGGGATTAGCTTATGAGAAAATGTATCGGATATTTGTTGCTCATCGTGCTGATAACCGGATGTGGCAACACGCCCATCGCAACCCCGTCGGCTGCAGCAACGACCACGACTGTCTCCACATCTGTTCCGACGCCCTCGCCCACACTAGACGTGGCGACACCGGAGTCCGTAGGACGTGGCTTTCTGAGTGCCTGGGAAGTGAGCGACTATGCGGAAATGTATAACATTCTCCTGCCTTCACTACGCGCAGGATTGACTCAGGATGATTTCGAGAACGCCTATCGCAACGCGCTTGACCTCACCACGACCATCAGCATCACCCTCACGCCTCAGACTCTGAGCATCGACCAGGATAAAGCCTGGATCGCATTCAATGAAATATGGCATACGGGGCTATTCGGTGACTTACAAGCAGCCAACCAAGTCAGCCTTGTCAAAGAAAACGGGCAATGGGCCATCGACTGGCACCGCGATACGATCTGGCCGGATTTGGCGAGTGGCAACACGTTTGCCGTCGAATACCAGATTCCACCGCGCGCCAACATTTACGACCGCAATGGTGCAGGATTGGCCATCCCCAGTACGATTGTCACCGTGGGTGTGATCCCGCAGGAGATCCAAGATGAGACGGCGGTGCTCAATGCACTCGGCCAAGTCCTGGGCCTTACCACCGAAGAAATCCAGTCCACTTACGCCGGACAACCGGCGCACTGGTACATCCCTATCCAAGATATCACCGGAGAAACCAGTCTGGCCTACGACGATCTACTCAGCCTGCCTGGGATCCAACGCCGCGAGCGGACGGGCCGGCTTTACCCACTCGAGGGTGTCGCCTCACACGTTGTCGGGTGGATTTCGCCCATCCCGGAAGAGAGCTACAGTACGTACCGGCAACAGGGCTATCGCGGCGACGAACTCGTCGGCATCGCGGGTCTGGAATCCTGGGGGGAGTCGATCCTGGCGGGCACAAACGGTGGGCGGCTTTCTATCGTGAGTGCCGATGGCGTGCACATCAAGAGCCTCGTCGAGCGCCGTCCGGAACGTGGACGCGCCATCTACACCACCATCGACCGTGAACTACAATATAGCGCCGAACAGGCCCTGGGCGAACGGCGTGGCGCCATCGTCGCATTGGATGTCCACACCGGCGCAATCCTGGCACTGACCAGCGGCCCGCACTTCGACAACAACGTCTTCATCCGCCTGACCGATACATGGTCGCGCCTAGCAGTGCTTAACGACCCCAATCTTCCCCTGCTCAACCGCGCCATTCAGGGTATCTATCCTTCCGGCTCCATCTTCAAGATTGTGACGATAACCGCAGGACTTGAAGCTGGCGGGCTTACAGCAGACAGCACCTTCTTTTGTCCCGGATATTGGGACGGCCTGGGCGAAATGAACCGCAAAGTATGCTGGCTAGAAACCGGCCATGGGACGATCACGCTCAAGGATGGACTGTCGGCCTCCTGTAACGTTACGTTCTACGAGGTCGGGAAAATCCTGGACGGTATCGCCCCCGATACGCTGTCTACCTACGGGCGTTCCTTTGGCTTTGGCGCTAAAACCGGGCTACAAGAATTCGCAGACGCACCCGGACTCATCCCTGATCCCGAATGGAAACAGGCAACCTATCACGAGAGCTGGGGAACCGGCGACACGGTGAACCTTGCCATTGGACAAGGGTTTCTGCAAGTCACGCCCTTACAGGTTGCGCGGATGATGGCGGCGGTAGCCAATGGCGGTACTCTTTACCGCCCATACGTGGTTGACCGCGTGGTGGACAGCGCCGGCAACGCCGAACCCATCGCACAGGTACAAGCCACCGGACGGCTGCCCATTTCCCAGGCGAACCTCGCCATCGTCCAGGAGGCTCTGTACGGCGTCACCACCGCATCCTTCGGCACCGCCACGCATCGCTTCCAGGGGTTAGACATCCCCATCGCTGGTAAAACCGGTACCGCCGAACAATCAGACGAAAATGCTCTACCCCACTCCTGGTTCGCAGGTTATTTTCCGGCAGATGACCCACAGATTGCAATGGCGATATTGGTCGAAAACGCAGGTGAAGGCTCCACAGTCGCCGCGCCGATGTTCCGCCAGGTACTCGAAGGTTACTACGGCTTGCCAATCACGCCGCTACCCACCCCTGCCGCCGTACCAGAAGGCGATTGAGACTTTCAACTTCAATTTTTCCCTTCACGGTCACAAACTCATACGTTCGTATAAGTTCGATTGTGCACGATAATGCGCAATTTAGAGCGTTTTTATTGACAGAGCGTGCAGGTCGTGCTATAGTGAAACAGTTGGACGGGGATAATGCTCAAAAACGAACGCCACAATCGGATTTTACAACAGCTTCATACAACCGGCAGCGTCTATGTCTCCGAGCTGGCACGCACCTTCCAAGTTCATGCCGTCACCATCCGCAGGGATCTCGCCGAGTTGGAACAGGCAGGGCAACTGCACCGAGTTCACGGAGGCGCAATACTGCGGGCCGGGCAGACATCAGAGAGAGACTTTGCCACTCCTTCGGCGACCGTGCAAGAACAGCAAATCGAACGGCGCATCGCCGAAGCTGTCGCGCGCTTCATCCCCGATCACAGCGTCGTTTTCTTGGGGCCGGGAGCTTTGACCCGCGCCGTAACGCCCTTTCTCCATAATCACACGCACCTTACGATCATCACCAATGCGTTGGATATCGCGTGGCATGTTGCACAACAGGCCCGGCTGGCGCAATCGGCTGTGCACGCACTGCATCTTATCGGTGGGCAAGCCGCACCGGATTATGGACTCTACGGCAAAGAGGATGCGCTGCAGCGCGTACGCGCCGACCTGGTGATCTTCGAGGCCGGAGGACTGGATGCCGAGCAGGGCTTGACCCACGACGACCGGGATTGCGCCCAGACGACGCGCGCTCTTCTTAACCTCTCGTCGCAGACAGTGGCATTGGTTGCGCCGGGGCGCGTGGGGCGTGCAGGCGCTATTTTCATCGCGCCCGCCAGCGAGGTCGATGTGCTGATCTCAGGCCACGAGGCGCCCCCCGCAGCGCTGTGGGATTTGAGTGAACTCGGTGTGCGCATTATCTTGACGTAGGAAACTTTTCTGAGAATTCTAACTTTTCAGGAAGGTAAATTCACAAGCTAAAGGAGTCTTTCTATGGCGAGCGTAACCTACAAGAATGTCACCAAACACTTCGGCGACGTCGTTGCAGTGTCGAACCTCAGCGTCGAAGTCGCCGACAAGGAATTTTTAGTTTTCGTTGGGCCTTCTGGCTGTGGCAAAAGCACCAGCTTGCGCCTGTTGGCCGGATTAGAGGAAATCACCGAAGGCGAAATCTACATCGGCGACCGGCTGGTCAACGACGTGCCACCCAAGGACCGCGACATCGCCATGGTGTTCCAATCCTATGCCCTCTACCCGCACATGACGGTCTACGACAATATGGCGTTCGGCCTCAAGCTGCGCAAAACCCCCAAGCAGGAGATTGATCGCCGGGTGAAAGATGCGGCAGACATCCTGGACATCGGAGAGCTGCTCGACCGCAAGCCCAAGCAGCTCTCCGGTGGGCAGCGGCAGCGCGTCGCCGTGGGCCGCGCCATTGTCCGCGAGCCGAACGTCTTCCTGATGGACGAACCACTCTCCAACCTTGACGCCAAGCTGCGCGTACAGGCCCGTGGCGTGATCTCCAAACTGCACATGCGCCTGGAGACGACCTTCATCTACGTGACCCACGATCAGACCGAAGCTATGACGATGGGAACGCGCATTGCCGTACTCAAGGATGGCGTCTTGCAGCAAATCGACACACCACAGCACCTCTACGACACACCCGGCAACGTCTTTGTCGCCGGCTTCATCGGAAGTCCAGCGATGAACTTCTTCGATGCGGTCTTGATTGAGGAAAATGGCGTTATGTATGCGGATTGCCGCGATTTCCGCGTCGCCATCCCAGACGAGCGCCGCCCAGTCTACAAATCCAGTGTGGGCAAGGAAGTCGTCTTCGGCATCCGGCCCGAGCATGTTCACGATCCCGACTACTCGCCGCCCGGCACCGTGCCGGCGTTGGTCGAAGGCCACATCGACGTCACCGAGTTGATGGGGAACGAGGTGCTCGCATACTTCACCCTGGATCACGCCGAATTCATCGGGCGCTTCGATCCGCGCACCAAGTCCACCATCGGATCCACGAAGGCCGCGGCTTTTGATATGAGTCGCATGCACCTCTTTGACAAACAGACCGAGCAGGCGATTCGCTGATATGGTCAAGCAAAAAACCGGGATTTTAGAATCCCGGTTTTTCTTATCCTACAGGCTCCTCGACTTTGAGCAGCAAAAGCGTTGAAAGCAGAAATAACAATCCGTAGATAGCGAAAAGCACCACATACCCCAGTCCAGGAATATCCGGTGTGGTGCGCGTGAAGAAATCGGCTACCGGCCCACCGATGTAGGCGCCCACTGCACCAGCCCCGGCACCCGCTAGATTAGAAATCCCCAGATAGCGCCCGGCCTCGTCTCTAGGTACAAGGCTGGTTCCCAAAGCCCAACTCGCGGTGTAGAAGACTCCGGTGGCAATCCCAATGATACTGCCGCCGACAAAGATCAGCGTCAGGTTGGCAGCAAACAACGTGATCGCCGTTCCCGCAGCAGCAACAAGGCCACTCCACGCCACGACCTGCTTACGCCCAATCCTATCCGCCAGCCAACCAGCAGGTAACGCCGAAATCAGGATAGAGACGCCGACGAGCATCATCATCTGACTTGCCGGTCCCGCTGCCGACTCGCGCGTGAAACCCAGCCGGCCCTGAAGAAAATAAAGCACAAAACCTCCTAAATTCGTCACACTGACCAAAAAGGCCAGCCGGCTAATAACCCACCAGATGAAAGCAGAGAAAGCATGCATCTTTTCGACCCCGATGGAAAGCCGCGCACTCCCCGCCACCCCCACCACGACAGCCACAGCCATCACCAGCAGCCCCACCAATCCCATAATCACGGCTAGCGCAAGCGTCGATTCAACGTGCGCCAGCCATCGCCCACACCAGACAATCACTTCACCCATCAGCAGAATCACCGCTGTAAAGAAGCCCGTCATCAGGAGCAGGCGCAGAAAGGGTTGCCAATCCAGCGGAGGAAGCGTTGCCTGTAGCGGCTGTTCTGGAACAAACATCGCCAACAGCGCCGTGAGGAAGATTACGATCATCAGGAAAAGCAACCCACCCCACATATTCCCTGCGCCGATCAAGCGTGCGATGGTGAAAGAGACCAACACCACCGGCACAGGCACTTCAAACAACGCCTTGACTCCGGAGAAACGGCCGCGTTTCTCTACCGGAACCAGGTCGGGGATGAAACCTTGCTGCGCGCTGTGCGCGGTATTTGAAAAGAATTGCAAGAGGACATACAGCACGAAGAGAACGCGATAACCAACCATACCGCTCATCTGTGCGGTAAAGCCAATAGCCGTCAGAACAACCAGGTCCATCAGTGCGCCCGCAAAGATGAAGGGCCGGCGCCGTCCCCAACGCAACTTAGAGCGGTCCGAGAGCATGCCCATCAGGGCTTGCGCCAACAGCGCAGCCATCAAAGCCCAGAGACGCATTCGTCCGAAATACGCACCCTGCTGCGTTTCTCCTACGTATTTTTGGACGAGTAAGGGCAGCACCAAAGGGACAAAGGTCTGCGTAAGTGTGGTCAGGCCCAAATAGAAGACATTGATGGTGATAATGTCATACCAGCGGGGGGCTCTTGTCATCGCCGGTTCAATGATCAGTTGAGTGAAATCCGCTCGTGCAACATCGCTTTCGGGGACATCGTCGCCAGGCGCTCTGCCAGTGGAACGTACACCCGCATATAGTCCAACACAGCGGATAGCAGTCCCCGCGCCGTCGGCATCTCCAGCAAACGCTGCTTCTCCTCCGCCGCCAACGGCAACAGTGCTGCCCCGAGCACACCCAACGTCGATACACCTGGCTGCAAGACTTCAGGCAGCAATGCCGCCGGCCAGACACTCGCCAGCGCCTCAACGTACCGACGCAGATAGTGACCGACCTGCTCCACTAACATCCAACCGGGGCGCGGTTCTTCGATCCACGGCCACAATTGCACCGTCGCTTCCAGGTAAGTCTGATCCTGGTGAATTTGCAGCATTTGAAAACGATACTGGCCCACAACGAGCGTGTTGGAAAATTCACGACCTTTGTCCGGTATGTCGTCGAGAAGATAAGCCAAGGTGCCCACATTCGCCACCGCGCCGCACGTCGCATCCGATACCCAGGCCACACCCAATGGCTGCCGCTGTTCACGGCAAACCCGCAGCAACCAGTCCACTCCCTGCGTGTCGGCGAAGATGGGATAAAGTTGTCCCGGGAAAAGGATCTCAGAGCTCGGATAAATGGGAACTCGCAACGTCTTCATACCGGTATTGTATTCATCCCGCTTAGCCTGGCAAATGAAGTTTGACAACTTCCCCACTTGGCGTATAATCTAGCCAGCAATGCCCCAGTGGCGGAATTGGCATACGCAGCAGGTTGAGGGCCTGTGCCTTCGGGCGTGGAGGTTCGAGTCCTCTCTGGGGCATTTACTCATCGAAGATGGTAGGGATCAAACGCCTCCTGTTCTATTTTGAGAACAGGAGGTGTTGCTATATAGCATCATCGTCCAGCACCTCGTAACGCACACACTTCTTAATTGCTCTTTATGATCAACAACGAGTAGTACTTAAGTCCTATTCGCATTTCGATAATTTGTATTATAATAATCATATAAATATATAAATACATCACTGTGCTAGATCAAGTTCCCGGAGTGGAGAAAGTAACGCAGGTACAGTTCATTTTCTGCGGAGGTTGAAATGCGTAAGTTAGCGATTCCAATGCTGGTGACAGCATTTCTGCTTGTGGTGACTTTTGTCGCGATTGGGGCTGCGCGTGGCCAAACGCCATTGGGACCGATCGTGCTCAGTCAGGAGACGGAAGGCGAGAGTGTGCGTGAAATCGTCGCGCCTGAAGCCAGCACTGCGCCCCAACAGCCTAATATCGGGTTCATCGATTCCCCTAGCGCGACGTGTTACATGCCGGACCCCAGCCAGGATAGTTGCTACATCAACTGGTACTATTTGGCAGTCGATGCGAGTCCGAACTATATGATCACGATGACGGCGACCTTGAACAACTTTGGTCCAGTAGCCCACACACAAGGTTTCTTCCAAACATCGATGTACGTTCCCTACAACATGCTCGGGAAGGGCTTCAAGGTTCCATGTGGTGACCTCGGTGCGGGTGGCAATCCACAATTGGGCAATGCGTATGCCTATACTATCCGGGCGAGGGATTCTGCAGGGTTGAGCTCAGCCAACTACGGGACGGTCTACTGCCCACCCTTTACCCCTTAGAGGTCGCGATATGTCACGCAAATGGCTCAGTCTGGCAATGGTCGCATTGGCTGTGACCGCGTTGGCGGTTGCAGCGAGTGCCCTAGTCGCACGCGCTGACCAAGGGTCAACACCCACTGTGATTGTAGAGGAAGCCGCTCAAACTCGCCGGGAGATCCAGTCGGAGATCCAATTGGATATAGAATCCCCCACGATCTCCTTCATCGACAGTCCATCGGCAACTTGCTACCAGGCCAGCGTGGGAACCTGCTACATCGAGTGGAGCTATCTGTCTGTTTCCGCCAGCGCGTCGCAATACATCATCAGCATGACAGTAAGCATCGACAATCGTATACGGGCCTATCATTCGGGGTTTTTTCAGACCTCGATGTATATCCCCAGCGATATGCTTGAGCCCGGTTTCAAAGTCCCGTGCGGCTGGCCCGGAGCAAGCGGCGTGCCGGAACTGGGATATACCTACAACTACGTTATCCGCGCCGCCGAAACTGGTGGATTGAAGGCTGCTAACTACGGTACAGTGACCTGTCCAGCAGATAAAGGAATGGTTTTCCTGCCTTTCGTGATGCGACAATGAATCATCAAAATGTATGCAAATGTACAATTTAAGAAAACGTGAGTGCAAGAATTTGCATTTTCCCCAAAATTGTTCTATACTCAGTTTGTAGCAATCCCGTTCTCCCACCTCTTCACAATCGACCAAAACGCTGTCCACAATGCATCAATCTTCGATTTGCCGATTTTTGACTTTTGACAAGTGCGAAGTTTCTGACGTTCAACTTGGCACTTGTGGTTTTCAGTTATGTTCTAAAGGAGGCAATACCATGGAACTGATTGTCGAACGTGTCAATGTATGGGCTGCAAGTATCCCAGATGAACCGGGCGGTCTTGCCCGCGTGCTTGCCGGCCTGAGCGAGGCCGGTGCGGATCTGGATTTCTGCATCGCCAGGCGCGCGCCGGATAAACCCGGCACAGGCGTGGTCTTCGTCACCCCACTGCGTGGTGACAGGGAAATTTCCGCTGCGTCCATTCTAGGTTTCAACGTGACCAACTCGCTCCAGTCGGTCCGCGTCGAGGGCAATAACGCGCCCGGCATCGCCGGCAAACTCACGGAAAAGCTCGCGGCGGCGGGCATCAATCTGCATGGCTTCTCAGGTGCAGTCATCGGCCCTCGCTTCATCCTCTACATCGGCTTGGATAGTGCCGAAGATGCCCAGAGAGCTTGCGAGATTCTCCAAAAGATATAACCCCTTGCTTCTCAGTACATCACTTAGGGCGCGTGGAGTATTGCCTCCATGCGCCCTAATCATTGACTCCGTAGAGCGTTCGTTTATACTCATCCAGGGACTAATCCTTGATTTCTCAGTCCCTATTCTCTGTTTTTAGGAGGCTTTCGATGACCAGTCCCGATCCCTACGTTTCTCCTTTTACCTGGCGCTACGGCTCGCCGGAGATGCGCGAACTGTGGAGTGAATTATACGCTC
>JBJYXQ010000554.1:0-4549 GCA_046260035.1 Anaerolineae bacterium | reverse complement strand
CAGTTGGTAGCACAACAGCGTGAGAATCCGACGGAAGATCGCCGGGCCACGCTGGCGGCCTTCAGTGCGCAGTGTTTCGCGCGCGCTGACGAAGCCACCACCGCATGGACGGCGCGCGTGCGCGAGGTGCCGAAGCGTGGCAGACTTCCGTTACTTTACAGCATTGCGTGGCGGCGTGCGAACCAGCGGGCAAAGATGCCGGTATAGCGAAGGCTAGGCATACGCGCCCAATGTTTTCGCCAATTCGATGATATAGCGGAAATTCTCCAAACTGACGCTGGACGGCACAGAGTGGTCAGACGAGAAGATGTAGCCCCCCTTCTCCTTGACCACGGGGATAACGCGCCGCATTTCCTCCTCGATGTGCTCTTTGTCATCCCATAGCACGGCATTGATTCCACCGTGCAGCAGTAGGTTGTCCCCGTAGGTTTGCTTGATTTGGATCGGATCCATTCCCGCCTTGACCTCAAGGGGATTCAACCCGTCCACGCCGATCTCGATCAGTTCCGGGATAAACGGGTTCACGTCGCCGCACGAGTGCAGGCGTACCTTGACGCCCTTGGCGTGCGCCCATTCGACGGCGCGCTGGTGGACAGGTTTGAGCAACTTGCGATACGTACGCAGCGAAAAGAACTGGTTGTGCTTGTACCCCATGTCGTCGGGCCAGTTGACCGCATCGAAGGTGTAGCCGGCATCCCAGACCTGATCGAGCAGGGCGATATCCACGTCGAGGAAATGGTTGAACATATCGATGCACCATTCGGGATCGGTCAGCAGTGCCATCAACAGTCGCTCGGTCCCCACCGTCCAGGAATGCGTCACATCGAAGCCGAACCACAGTCCAGCCTCGATCCAGTATTCTTCATCGCGCCAGTGCTTGTAGTTACGCTTGAGGTGCTCCCATGGAATGCGATCCGCTGACGGTATCATTCGCGCTTTGGCTTCACGCCAGGCATCCGGCCCGTTGATTTTGAAGTCCATAAACTCCGGCGTCGAGGCGATGTGCTTCCAGTTTTTGAGCGTCGCGCCCCATACCGTCGTGTTGATGACGTATGCCTCAGTTTCTTCGATAATCTTGACGGGGTAACGCGGGCTGTTGTCCACACCGATGTGGGCGATTTTGTCCAACCCGAAGAAGTCGACGTAGCTTACATCGACTGGCATGCCCTCGCGTTGCCAACGTTCGATGGTCGCGCCCCATGGCGAGTCCGTGACAGGAATGCGATCAGCCTCCTGGTGTGCGTACATCCGCGCCATACGTTCGTGTGTCGTCATCTTGTCCATACGTGGCTCCTCTGTTGTTAGCGTAGTGTGGGCGTCTCGCCCGCGCTATATTTGCATTTCTGTTGGTGTGGAGCATTGTATCACCAAACATGATTCGCACACCCTCAATTCTTATGAAGTTCTAATGTTTTACCCTTGACTTTAAGAAGATATTTATTTATAATATTGATATGAGGAAGTTGTGTAAATTCCCGGTTATTGTTGATGGAGGATGCTATGACCCAAGATATGAATGCTGAAGTCACCACGCTAGGTGGTGGATGCTTTTGGTGTTTGGAGGCGGTTTTTGATAACTTGAAGGGCGTGTTGCACGTCGAATCCGGCTACGCGGGTGGGACGGTCGCGAATCCGACCTATCGTCAGGTTTGTACAGGGACAACCGGCCATGCTGAAGTTGTGCAGGTCACCTTTGATCCTGCGGTTATCTCGTTCCGAGAGATTCTTGAGGTTTTCTTCGATGTTCATGATCCGACGACGTTGAACCGGCAGGGGGCCGATGTGGGCACGCAGTATCGCTCAGCCATTTTCTATCACTCAGAAGCGCAGAAAGCGACGGCCGAAGCCCTGATCGCAGAACTGGAAGCTGCGCATGTGTGGAAATCATCGATTGTCACCGAGGTGGTGCCCTTCGAGGCCTTCTACCAGGCAGAGGATTATCATCAGGAGTATTACAGACAGAATCAACAGCAGCCGTATTGTCGTGCGGTTATCGCGCCCAAGTTGGCGAAATTTGAAAAGTATTACGTTAATCGGTTGAAGATGGTATAGGGGAGGCGAGATGGCTGAGAAGATTGTGAAGAGCGATGCGGAATGGCAGGAAGCTCTGACACCGGAGCAGTATCGTGTGATGCGCAAAAAAGGAACAGAGCGCGCGTTCACCGGCAAGTACTATGCTTACAAAGAGGATGGCGTCTACCGTTGTGGCGCGTGTGGGCAGGAGCTTTTTAGCTCGGAAACCAAGTTTGATTCCGGTACTGGCTGGCCGAGTTTCTATGCGCCGATTGGACCGGAGCAGGTGACCGAAGCGAAAGACTTCAGCCACTTTATGGTGCGGACAGAAGTGACGTGCAGCCGCTGCGGTGCACATCTCGGTCACGTCTTTGACGATGGCCCCGCCCCGACCGGATTGCGCTACTGCCTCAATTCGGTCTCGCTCGACTTCGAGCCGCACCATGATGAGGATTCATCGGATACTGAACCGTAAGTTGATTATCATCAGCGCTGTAGGTTCCGTTGGACAAAAAGCCCGGCACTCACGAGTGCCGGGCTTTTTGTGTTGCCAGGTGTTAGCGGAACGATCAGAAGTTCCGTAAAACGAGCGGCAGGAAGATGTATTCTAGGCCAGTTTCAACCTGGACGGTGGATTGGTAGCTGTCGCTGTAGCCGAGGGTGTCGGTGATGGTGAGAGTGATGGTGAAAGTGTTCTCGGTGTCGTAGACATGGCTGGCGTTTTGAGTGGAGACCAGTGAGCTGTTGTCACCGAAGTCCCACGTCCACGCGGCGATAGGCGGTAGGTCGGTGGTGGAGGTGTCGGTGAAGTAGACGGTAGCGCCGATTTCGGCCAAGACCGTACTCTGGACGAAGCTGGCAACCAACGTCGGCGCGGTGACTGTGACCACGCTGGTTGTCGTCGCCGTATAGCCACAGGTATCGGTGATGGTGAGGCGCACGTTGAAGACACCATTCGTCATATAAGTGTGCGTTGCGGCCATACCACTGGCGCTATAGCCGTCATCGAAGTCCCAGGCCCAAGTTGTAATGGGCGGGCCGTTTGTGGTGGACGTATCGGTGAAGCGGAGGGTGGTGCTGACGAGAGCGGAGACGGCACTCTGATCGAATCCCACGTTCAATGTGGGGGCGATGACGTCTACGCTGACCGGCGCGCCGACGGCGCTGCTCACGCCTTGATCGCTATCAACGACGAGGTAATCGTCATTGACGACTGTGCCCTGACAGGGCAGTGTCGCTTCGAATGTCTCTGTAGCGACACCGCCGTTCGCAGCAAGGCTATCGATATACCACCACATCCACGGCATGATGATTGTCCCGCCGCTGACGTTTTCCAATCCCGACGGAATTGTATCGCTGAGGATGACGCCCGTTCCCACACTGTTGCCGGTGTTCGTGACGGTCAGTGTGTAGGTGATGGACTGCCCGGCGACTGCCGTGCTTTCGTAGGCTTTGCTGACTTCGAAGTACGGCTGGTCGATGGCGATCTCGTAGCTGTCTACGTTGTTGTCATAGAACGGCTCGATGTCGACTACCGGCTGATCGCTGGCGATTTCTAGCCAGTTGGTGAAGCTGTCCAGCCCATCAACGGCCTCCGTAATACGCGCGGTCAGGTGGATCTCGTTCCAGTCGCCACTGTTCATCTGGCCGAGCTGCCACGTGAGATCGTTGCCATCGATGGCGGGCATCCAGGGGCACCAGTTGCTTTCCCCGCACCAGCGCAGTGTCGCGGTAACGAACGTCATCTCCGCGGGCAGCGTGTCCGTGAGCCAAGCATCGCCCGTCATATTCCACCACCACTGCCAGCCTTCATTTTTATTGCCGAAGGTTAGGCTGAAGGTGACGAGTTCGCCGGGCAGGAAATCGCCTGCGATGAGATCTTTCTCAACGTAGAGATCAGGGCCGGTGGTAAGTACGGCAATATCGGTATTGTCATCGAGGTTGGTATCACCTTCCGCCATCATCACCTCTGCTGTATTGGTGAAAACCAGTCCAAAGGGCAGCGGTGAAGTGTCGGTGATCAGTCCAAAATCGAAGCTTGTCGACCAACCTGGCTCCAACATCTCCAGCGTTATTGTGAAGTGGTCACCATTATCGCGCCAGTCCCACCATTGCCAGAAACCACCGCCGATACCACCATCCAGGTACATCCCTACCGGATAGGTGTCGGTGATGGTGACCATATCCACGCGCACGTCACCTACGTTTTCGACGTTGAGGTTGTACGAGGCACGGCGCGTATCCGTCCCCCAGTCGTCCCACCAGCCTTGCTTGCGCACACGCAGGTTCGGGCCGTGATCGAAGAGCGTTTCCGTCCATGTGCTCGTGTTGTCGTCATAGTCATCTTCACCGGGAAGGGATGTAACCTCGGCAGTGTTGACCAGCACCGTACCGGGCAGCGCGTCGGGATCCACATCCAGTACGACCTCGAAGTTGTCGTTTTCACCATTCTCCAACCCTGTGAAGTCCCACACCACGTAACCATTGCCGATTTCGGCGGGTATAAACGGATATTCGCCGTATTCGTCGCGATGCC
>JBJYXQ010000553.1:0-2310 GCA_046260035.1 Anaerolineae bacterium | reverse complement strand
GTGGTCTTCCCGCCGTTCTACTTCGGCCAGATTTACGAGGCGCGATGTTTCCCCGGTGCGGTGACGCTCAAACCTACGCTGTTACTAGACGTGATTCAGGGCGTTTTTGACGAGATCGGGCGCAACGGTTTCACGAAGATCGTCGTTTTCAACGGGCACGGTGGCAACACCCACCTGCTGCGCTTCCTGGCGCAGTGCGCACTGTGGGAGGAAAAGCCTTATCACCTCTATTTCCCGCTTGGTCTTACGGAGGAACGGCGGACACAGTGGAAGGCTATCGTGGAGACCGAGTTTCACGGTCACGCCTGCGAGTGCGAGACGTCCATCAGCCTGGCGAACCACCCGGAGTTGGTGCAGATGGAGCGTGTTCCGTCGGAACCGGCGCTGCCGCTCAACCGGCTAGCCCACCTGCCGCCGACGCACACCGGCATCTGGTGGTACGCGAATCATCCCGATCACTACGCCGGAGATGCACGTTCCGCCACGCGTGAAAAAGGCCTCGCCCTGCGCCAACTGGAGATCGACGATCTCGCCGAGTACATCGCCGCTGTTAAGGCCGATCAGGTCGTGCCCGCGCTCACCCGAGAGTTTTTCCAACGAAGTAGCGAATTATAGCGCGAAAACCGGACGCAGATTTTCGCCGATACACGCAGATTTATTCTTTATCTGCGAAGATCAGCGAGAATCTGCGTCCGGCTTCTTGTCATACATCACGCATCACATCTCACTCATCACGCTTCACGGATAACGTCCACGTATCCTGCTGCGGTGGATTTGCCGCCCGGAACAGGATGCGGCTGAGACGTTTTCCCCACACCGGCCCCATCCGCGTGTCTTCGATGGTGATGTCCTCGACTGTGATCGTAAGTTTGGCCGCATCGTAGATGAGTTGCGCCGCACCAGTCATTCTCCCGCTGGGCAGCTGGGCTTCGGATAGTGCGATAGTTCCCGGCATGCTCGCATCGACGGCGCACGGTGTAATCACGCTCAGCGTGATCTCGTGAACCGGCGTTTCCAGGTTGTAAGTGTCGGTGATGTCCACACCCGTTCCTCGGTGCAACGTGACTTCGCGCTGCCACGTGACAAGATGCGCTTCCGGCGGATACGCGCCGGCGATATCTAGCGAGAAGCGCGCCGCAGCATCGTTCATCGCGTAGCTGACATTCCGCGCCGCATACGTTTCGCCGGGCGCTTGCATCACGCCATCGATGGTCGGCAGCGTGTGGTACGCCGATTGCATCGTCCAGATTTCGTAGCGCTGCGGGCTGAACGTCTTGCGCGTGTAGGTTTCCACGCCCGCGTCGATGATGACCGGTTTGCCGTCCACGTAGACGATGACGTTCCCCACGTCGTTGTGATTGTGGCTTTCGGCGTTGTGTCCGCCTTTCGCTGCAACGTAGAACCCCGCGCTTGACCCGACTTGATCCCGTGCTGCCATCACCTGAATCTGATCCAGCCACACATCGCGCGGCAATGGCGGCGTCGGTTGGACGGCGCGCAGTTCGTCGAGGCTGAACAGCGTTGGCAGCAGACGTCCCGGGCTGGTGAGTCGTCCGATTCGCGTTTCGCCTTCACGCTCGCAGTAGACATCTTGTCGCTGCGCGGCCCACGCGCCAAGCGCCATCAGCGCAGGATCGCCGATGCGCTGCCCGTAGCGGAAGGCGACGATGGGCGGCGGGGCGATGGTCGCCGATGCATCCGCGAAGTTGACGAAGTAATCGTCGGCGATGTGCACGCGGTAGATGAAACGCCCGATCTCTTGGACGAGCGGGTTGTCGTAGAGGGTGATGCGCCCGTTGCTGGCACTGTACAATAGTTCAAGGCAATCCAGCAGTGACGCCCCCGCGCGACCCCAGTAACTCGGCCCTTCGTCGCAGCCGCCATCTGAGGGGTAGGGGCCGATGAAGCGATCCAGGCTTGCCATCGATTTAGCGACGGACGTCGCGCGCCGTTCGGCGTCCGGTTCCAGCAGCAGGATGCTGGTGAGCCAGTTGGAATTGATCCACGGGTTCCAGTTGTTCACCCGTTGCCCGTCGAAGCCCATCCATCCGAGATCGCCGCGTTCTAGACCGGGTGTAAGGACACGCGCATCGACCTCGCGATACACACGCGGGCGGACGAGGGGTGAAACTTCGTTCAACTTATCACCGAGAAGATAGTCCACCCAGGCAAGCGTCGCGGCGGTCTCGGCGGCGAACAGATCGATGATCGGCTCGGCCGTGTCGGGCAATCCGCGTCCGGCCTTTTGCCAGCCGATGTGCGCGGGTACGCACCAACTGGATTCCTCGCAGATGAGCCAGAGTCCGTTGA
>JBJYXQ010000552.1:0-2374 GCA_046260035.1 Anaerolineae bacterium | reverse complement strand
ACGAGGCCCTCGCCGGTCCACTCGCGGATGTGCTGCTTCTGTTCCTCGGTGTAAAACGGCATCGCGTCAATGTACATATCGGTGGGATAGTAAAAGAGCAGGCTATGAGCGTGTCCCAGGGATGTGGCGTAGGAGAACAGGCGAATCTTCTCCGCCAGCGTGATGGCTGCCCCCAACCCATCCTTAAGGTGGAACGTCAACATGCCCCCGAAACCGGACATCTGCCGGGCTGCTAGTGCGTGATGTGGATGACTCTCCAGTCCCGGATAGAAAACGCGTTCCACCTTTGGATGGCTTTCCAGGAATTGAGCGACGCGCAGGGCGTTCGCGCAATGCTGCTGCATCCGCTGCGGCAAAGTAATCAATCCTCGCGTGATCAACCAGGCGTTGAAGGGGCTGAGTGCGCCTCCGAGATGGACCAGCATGTCCTTGCGGATGCGCTGGATGGCCTTTTCGCTCCCCAGCACCGCGCCGCCAAGCGCATCGCCGTGGCCGTTGATGTATTTCGTCAGGCTGTGCAGAACGTAGTCTGCGCCCAGGGCCAGCGGCTTTTGCAGGCTTGGCCCGGCCCACGTCGAATCCACGGCGAGCGGGATGCCCGCCGCGTGCGCGATCTCGGCCAGCGCGGCGATGTCGCTGATGCGCAGGATGGGATTGGCGGGCGTCTCAACGTAGAGCAGCTTTGTGTTGGGACAGAGCGCGGCGCGCACCTGATCCAGATCGCTGGTGTCCACCAGACTGACCTCGATCCCGAAGCGGGGCAGGTGCAGGCCAAACAGTTCCACCGACCCCGCGTAGCAGACCTCGCTGGCGATGACGTGATCGCCGCTGCTCAAGAGGGTGAAGAGCAGCGCCGACACCGCCGCCATCCCACTGGCAGTGACGACGGCAGCTTCGGCGCCTTCCAGCGCGGACAGGCGCTCCTCGAGCGCGCGCAAGGTGGGATTGCCCCAGCGCGTGTAGGCAAAGGGCGGGTGCGAGGAGTCCATCATCAGCGCGTCGAACAACTTGACGCCGAATTTGGGCAACTTGAAGGTCGTCGCCATGTGCAGCGGCTGGCGCAGCGCGCCCGTGATCGGGTCGGCATCTTCACCCGCGTGGATGGCTAAGGTTTCAAAATCGAACTCATCCATAGATGTCTCTTGTTTCCTTATGGGTTGCAAGTGTGAGCATTATAGTAACTGTCATAAACCTGGAAGCAGGTCAATGCACTGCCGCTGTTGTAAACGCCTCCATCCAGTTGCGAGACGGCTAGATGAAGTGTGCTGCTCTGCAAGCGCAGCGCGTTACTGCTTCCGACGATGCGAGCGTGCTCAATCCACGTCTGCGCGGTCGATTCGCTGTAAAAACCAGCGCTGCGTACGCTTCCATCCTCGGCCACAGCGACAATATCGGAAGCCTTCAATCTGGCAGCTCCACCACTATTAGAAACGCCATAAGCGTAACTTCCGCCACGTCCCGTGAATGTGCCGCCGTGCACTGTTGTCGTCGCGCCGGTGTCCAGGCCAGCATTGGTGCTACTGCCGTTCTCAGCTAACGCGGAAACGTTTTCAACATAGAGCGCAGCACCAACAAAGCCACCGTTGTAGATCCCATACGCAACCGATCCACCACGCGCGGTGAAAGTCCCCCCTTTCAATGTGGCCGTAGCCGCATAACCGGCGTACAGACCGTAATTGAGGTTGCTGCTGTTCTCTCCCAGAGCCGTAACATTCTCAACTTCCAGGATCGTGTTTTCACTAGAGGCCTGAATACCATACGTAGCATTCCCGCCGCGCCCGACAAACGTCCCGCCCTGAACGTATGCCGTTCCACCACCGGTACACAATAACCCACGGTTCGTTTTTCCGTTCGCGGCCAGGGTGGTGACGTTCAACAAGGTGACGCCCGTGCCGTCGCCGGTCACATAAATCGTGCTGTTATAGTCGGCATCCACTCCCCCACCCAACGTCTCTGCCGTCACATCGGAAATCAACGTCGCCGTTGTGCCGTTGTTGGCCAGCAGCGCCACGTTGTTCGTGAGAATGCCGGTGTTGACCACCGTCAAATCCCGCACGCTGACATGATGGGTCAAAACCACCGTGGCGACGGTCACCGGGGAATCGCCGCTCACCGTGCTGGTGATGATCGTCGCGCCCTGTCCCGCCCCCTGCAAATGGACGTAGGGCTTAAGCACAACCGTCTCACTGTAGACCCCCGGCGCAACCCAGATCAGGTAGGGTTGATCGGCGGCGGCGGTATCAATGCTGTCCACAGCGGCCTGGATGCTGGTGTAGTCGCCGCCGCTTTTGGCAACAGTGACGAGATTGGCATACCCTTGGGTTTTCTGCGCGTAGAAGGCGTACGGAACGGCGGTGATCGCCTGGCGGCCCAG
>JBJYXQ010000551.1:0-2255 GCA_046260035.1 Anaerolineae bacterium | reverse complement strand
CAAAAATCGCCTTGACGCGGTGTCCATCACGTGGTATACTCTAGGCGTCCTTTGGCTCCTGTAGCTGGGGGACATGTCCAAACTGAATTTAACAAAGACGACGATCAGGAAGAGTAGACGTCGAAGCGAGGTCACAGAGAGTCGGGTGATGTGCTGAGAGCCTGACACCAGCGCTGATGTTGAATGGGCCTGGGAGTTGCCCGCCGAAAAGGTTTGTGCCTGAGTAGTCCGGGCCGGAGACGCCACCGTTATCAGGGCTGAGGGTATCGTCGATCAAGCGCTATGCAACGCGTTTGTCAAAGGACTGTACCTGCAAACGAGTGAGGCTGGCTCACCTACCATCCGCCGTCATCGGCGGTTTTTTTGTTAGGGGAGTCGCCTAAGTGGGGTGGCACCACGAGCGTGAACGCGCCCGTCCCCTTGGGGATGGGCGCGTTTTTGTTTTGAACAGGCAGAACGCGGTGAGGTGCAAGATGATTGAAAAGAGACGTGTCTTGACGGGTGACCGACCTACGGGCAGACTGCATCTAGGCAACTATGTTGGCAGTCTTCGGAACCGCGTGGCGCTTCAGGAAGCATATGAATGTTTTTTCATCATTGCCGATATGCATACATTGACCACCAGGCCTGAGAAGAGCCACATCGAACAGCTCCAAGGCGCCATTCGTGAGATGGTACTTGACTATCTAGCCGTGGGCATTGACCCCGAGCGCAGCACGATTTTTGTCCAATCGGCGGTGCCGGAGACCTTTGAGCTGAACCTTATCTTCGAGATGCTGGTCACTCTCCCTCGCGTGGCGCGGTTGCCCACTATAAAGGAAATGGCACAAGCTGCTCGTTTCGACGAGGAAGCGGTGCCCTTTGGCTTGGTCGGGTACCCGGTGCTTCAGGCGGCTGACATTCTTTTGCCCAAGGCCCATCTGGTCCCCGTGGGGAAGGACAACGAATCCCACGTTGAAATTGCACGCGAGATCGCGCGTCGGTTCAACCGTGTGTATGGTGAGGTCTTTCCCATCCCCGATGCACTTATTGGCGACGTGCCCACTCTAGTGGGAACGGATGGTCAGGCCAAAATGGGCAAGTCGCTGGACAACGCTATTCTGTTATCTGATGATGTAGAGACGGTGAATGCGAAGGTTCGCTCGATGTATACTGACCCGAAACGTGTTAGCGCCGACATCCCCGGTACCGTCGAAGGGAATCCAGTGTTTGTCTATCATGACGTGTTCAACCCCGATGTTGATGAGGTTAACGATCTGAAGGAGCGCTATCGTAAGGGCCAGGTGGGCGATGTCGAGGTGAAGGACAAGTTGGCTCGGGCCATCAACGACCATCTGGCCCCGATACGAGAGCGCCGCGCCCATTTTGCCACCCGGGCAGGGCTGGTTGAAGCGGTATTGGTAGAAGGCACCCGTCGCGCACGGGCCGTAGCCCGAGAGACAATGGGGCAAGTTTACGAAGCGATGGGGATGTATGGCATTGGCATTCGCAAACAGGTCGAGTTGCGAGAGACCCGTCCTGTGGCGGTCCGAGGCGCTGCTGGCTCGTGAGTTCTCGATTCTCATCAACCGATCTCGGAGGCAATAACTGTGACAACCGATGCACGGATTCGCGCAGACAGCTTTTTGTATAGGGGCGAGTACCGGAAGGCGATTGAGGCTTTCAGTGTTGCGATTGCTGCAGACCCGTGTGACCCAACCGTATATACCAATCGAGGAGCGGCCTACGCCGCCCTGGGTGAGTACGAATTGGCTATTGTCGACTATGACCAGGCTCTCGCGCTTGCGCCGAACGACGCGACGGTTCTTAACAACCGTGGTTTAGCTCACGCAGCCAGGAAAGATTATGAATCCGCCCTGGCTGACTATGAGCGAGCCCTTGTGGTGGATAAAGAGGATCCAGTCGTGTACAACAATCGCGCGGTGGCGTATGAGGCACAGGGAGAATTCGAACAGGCCCTGATGGATTGTGATCGTGCCATCACCCTGGATCCCCGCTATGCCGAGGCGTTCTACGTCCGCGGAAATCTGTATGCGTCGTTGACTGAATATGAACGAGCGATAGCAGATTATTCGCAAGCCATCAATTTCAAAGCTCGCTTTGCGGCTGCTTACTACGGCCGTGGAAGGGCTTTTGGGCTTGTGGGCGATTATCGCCAGGCCTTGGCTGATCTGGAGACCTATCTTGAGCTCTCACCCCGCGCTGCTGATCGGGAGCAGGTGGAGGCCATCGTCCGCGATTTGCGACAGAGGTAC
>JBJYXQ010000550.1:0-2086 GCA_046260035.1 Anaerolineae bacterium | reverse complement strand
GAAGCGGTCGCCGATCGCGTGGGCAAGGGGCGTTCGACGATTACCAATTTAGTGCGGCTGTTGAATTTGCCTGAGGCAGTGCAGCAGGCCGTGCTAGATAATCAGATAAGCGGCACCCACGCGCGCGAGCTGCTCAGGCTGCCCACGGCCGACCTGCAGATCAAAGCCAAGGATCAGATGATCCGCCGCAGTCTCAACCGCCGCGCCGCGGCAAAGCTGGTGGATGATATGCTGGCTGTCGATAAAACGCCCGCCCCGCCGAAGGAACCGCTTTCGCCGGAAATGCTGGCGCTGCAGGAGAAGTTTGTGCAATCCCTGGGAACACGGGTCAGTATTGAACAATTGAGCAAAGGCGGCAAGGTAGTCATCTACTACTATTCCGACGAGGAGCTCCAGGCGATTTACGACTCTATTGTCGACGAAGCCTGATTGGATCTGTTGTTTTTCTTGCGAGCCTCTGGTTGAACACTCCTGTACTTTCTCACTACCAGGCTAAAGAACTCCTTGATGCGCGCGCAGCGGGAAAGGAGCGCGCCATCGTGTCACTCGATCTGGAGCGCAGCAAATCGGAAATATTCCTCGACGATGCACATATAGTGCTGCCGGACGGCCAGCGTTTGCAGTGGGGTCGGCTGCAAGAAATACAGGAGAATGAGTTAGCCTGTTTTGCCATACTTGAGGGGGAGTTGGAACGTATTCAAGCCTATTCGGAAGCCTTCAGCCGTTATTACAGCCTTATGCCAACCAAGTCGGCGCCGACGATGCTCATCTCCGGGATCCCCATGCATCGCATTAAGGATACGAATCCCTATAAGGACACGATGAGCAAGATCAGGGCGGTGGCGCCGCTGGGCGGGCCGCTGTTGGATACAACAATGGGTCTGGGTTATACGGCTATTGAAGCATCGCGCACGGCCGATCATGTCACCACCATAGAACTTGATCCCGCCGTCGTAGAGATCTGCCGGGGCAATCCCTGGTCCCAGGAGCTGTTTGACAATCCGAAGATCACGCGCCTAATTGGCGATGCATATGATCTGATTCTGGAATTTGACGATCACTCATTTACGCGCGTGATCCACGATCCGCCGATGTTCAGCCTTGCCGGCGATCTCTATTCGGGTGAATTTTACCGCGAGCTATACCGTGTACTGCGTCCATCCGGCCGTCTTTTCCACTATATCGGCGACCCCAAGAGTCGTTCAGGACGCAACGTGACGCGCGGCGTGGTTCGCCGGCTGCAGGAAAGCGGCTTCAAAAGGGTAAAATCGTACCCGCAAGCCTTTGGCGTGGTGGGTTACAAATAGCGCAAAATCTATTTTGGAGAGTTCAATGACGATAATGCTGCTCACGAATGGAAAGATACATACGATAGATGCGGATCGCCCGATCGCCGGCGCGGTGGCGCTGCGCGACGGCCGTATCGTAGCGGTTGGCAGTGGCGAACTGGCATCCGAATTTGACGGCCCCGGCGTTGAACGCGTGGACCTGGAAGGGCGCTGCGTAATTCCTGGCCTGGTCGATTCACATGTTCATTTCCGCAACTTCAGCCTGGCCCGTCGCAGGGTTGACCTTGATTATGCCGGCTCTCTGGACGAGGTATTGGAACGCATCGCCGCCTATGCCGCTGATGACAAGAACGTCGAGCGCAGCGGATGGCTGCGTGGACGTGGTTGGGCGCAGGGCAACTGGAGCAGTCCACGATTTCCCACCGCCGCCGACCTGGATCGGGTCGTGGGACGGATACCGGCGTGTATGACGCACAAGAGCGGGCACGCAGTCTGGGTAAACAGTGAGGCTTTAGGAATGGCCGGCATCAAGGCTGATACGCCCAATCCGCCTGGCGGAGAAATCCAGCGCGACGAAGCCGGGCTGCCGACCGGGATCTTGTTGGAAGACGCGATGGGATTGGTAACGGATCTCATATCGCCTGCAGCACAAGAGGAAGTGGTTGATGCGATGCGTGATGCGCAGCAGTACTGCTGGGAAGTGGGGCTGACCGGGATCCATGATTTTGACGGCCGTTCCTGTTTCCTGGCTCTGCAAGAGCTGCATCGAAATGATGAGCTGCATTTCCGCGTCGTCA
>JBJYXQ010000549.1:0-5870 GCA_046260035.1 Anaerolineae bacterium | reverse complement strand
CGGGCAGCGCGGGTGACGTGTTGACGTGCCCCATGTAGCGGCGATCCTCGTGGATCACGTCCACTTTGCCCGAGGCGATCTCGATCCGCACAATCTGCGTCAGCGGTTTGAGGTGGAAGTACTCGCGGAAGCGCGAATACGAGAATGAGATATGCGGGGTATCCTCCGGCTGATCCTCCATCAGCATCGTACATATGTACTTGCCGTCAGCGGTGGGGTTGGCACGGCCACGGGGTAGCATCGGCGCAGCCATCTCAGCGATGACACGCTCTTCCAGCGAATCCAGGTCGAGTTCATACAACACATCCTGCCACCAGAAGTAGAGCGCATTGTTCACCAGGTTCACACACCCACCGGGCCGACCACCGCCTTTGAGGTCGGTCATCTGCGTGATCAGGCCGGTGTCCAGGTCATAGCGGAAAAGATTGCTCTGGTTCTCACGGTCCGAGGTGAATACCATCGAGCGATTGTTGTTGAACCAGCAAGGGTCAGTGAAGTAAAAATGATTGGAGTGCCCCAGGTAGTTGGTCAACTGTAGGATCTCCCGGTTGCTGTATTGATCAATGTAACGGAATTGCGGATCATGGTAAGTACGTCCTTTGGTCATAGAAAGCCTCCTGTTAAAATAGTTAGATAGTCACTGGTCTGGTAGTCAGATAGTCATTCACAAAGCAACGGCTTGCGCTACAGCGTCGCTATAACTTCACGTGTGATCTCCACCCAGCGTCGTACGCGGTCGGGGTCGCCCTGGACGGTTTCCACGTCCTTGAGGGTGATATCCACGTGGCAGTCGCCGCAGGCTTCGAGGTCGCGTGTGAGCCGCTCGCGGATGAAATCAGGGCGGAAGCCATAGCCAACCATGTCCGAGGGGCTGGGACGATAGCTGAGAACATAGTCCTGCTTGATCTGCACGGCGCACTTTGCCACGTTCGCCATCGGCGAGACGGCGATGCGGCGAAGATTTGGCAACTGTCGCAGCACATCGATCTTACGCGTCAGGTCCTCACAACAACCGTAGGCCACCAGGCCGAATGGGGCCATGATGGGTATTTGGTATTGAAACATAAACTCGTCGAACTGCTTCGGCCCGACGGCGGTGGTCTCCTGAGAGGCGGCGAAATACCACAGGTCTTTGCGCTGTACCGGTCCGCTGTTGGCGGCAGGGTCACGCAATTCCTCGGCATAGGGCATGGCCTGGTTCTGGTGTGCGCTCAACGACCAGTCACCGGCCTGCTCGGCCTCCTCATGGGTGCGCAAGATGCCGTCGCGCATGTGGACCAGCACCTTGTGCAGCCATGCGGGGCGGTCCATCATGTCCCACATGATCTGCTCCAGACCGCGCAGGCGGGCCAATTCGGTGGAGATATCGCCTTGCCACATGCGGTAGGCTGGCGCTCGATCCAGATTGATCGTGATGATGTCGCCGATGGCGTCGCGTAGTTTTGTCATCCGCTTTTCCGTCTTCGCTTCGTCGATGATGTGATGTGGGCTATACATCTTTGCCAGGTCGTCCTCTGTCTTGAGCGGCGGATCCCACACATAGGAACCACGCAGCTCATCGCTGTGGGTTTTCGGCACAGGCAAGCCCCACACGCCTTCTGGCGGGGTCACCCATGCCGCATACACCGTCACCCATGGTTCGAAGATGAAATCATCGTCGAACGTGTCGCGGAAGAGGCTCTGGCGGAAAAAGTCCTCGTAGTGACGGAAGAACGGGTCTTCGCAATGCAACTCTGATTCGAGCATTTCCTGCCACGCCCAGGCTCGCACGTAGATGAGCGGGCGCGTGCGTCTGAGACTGTTATGTCGCCGCCAGAGGTTGCGGCGTTCGTCGATCACAGGCTTGTTGCAGATTTGAACATAACGCGCGGCAAGATCGCGCAGAACGGCAATATCAGTGGATTTCATAATGACTCCTGAGTTGTGCGTTGAACGATGGCGTCGATCACTTGAGGCCATACTTCAGGCGGAAATTCGTGGCCCATCCCGTCGATGATCAACAAGGTTGCATCAGGCAGAATTTTGGCCGTATGATAGGCGTGCTGAACTGGGATAAGGGGATCTGCGTTCCCATGAATAACGAGTGTGGGAGCAGTGATAGATTTGATCGCCTGTTCATCGTAGTGATTGGCAAAGAGTGCAGCGGTCTGGCGAGCGGTTCCCTGTGTATTGGGATTGCGCTCGTACAGGCGCTTGGCATGAACGCGAAGGGTAGCTTCGTCGAAAGGGAAGCCGGATCCACGAACAGCACGTCTAGCTTTGACAATGTGTTCAACATAGCCTTCCAATCCAGGTGAAGGTGATTTGAACAGGACCAAGCTTTTAGGTCGAGGGGGCGGCAAGCGCGGATTCATCGTGCTTGAGATCAAAAGGGTCAGCGTGCGTACGTGCTGAGGGTAGCAATATGCCAAGTTTTGCGCGATTAACCCACCCAGTGAACCACCAACGATGTGTGCAGCAGAGATGTTCAATGCATTGAGTAACCCAACCGCATCTAATGCCATGTCCTGCAACGTGTAAGGGACGGTCACAGGTTTGTTGCGCACAAAGGCCCAGATCAATTTAAGGAAAGATGGTGTTTCAGCATGGTCAAATTTGGTAGAGAGTCCGGCATCGCGATTATCAAAGCGGATGACCCAATACCCTTGCGCCGCCAGTTGAGAACAGAAATCCTCACGCCACGCCAGCATCTGGTCACCCAAACCAGCAATTAAGAGTAAAGGTATTGCCTCCGGATTGCCAAAAGTGTCGTAGACCAGCTCAATGCCGTTTGCTTGAACACGGGCTGGCGCGCTGTGTTGAGAATAAGAGCTATCCATTTTGAGCATCTCCCGCGATCACCATAGGCACATCTGTCAACGATGCACAATACCGACTTGCATTAGGATGAGGACGTCGTACAAGGATAGCTGGAATTCCCACCTGCTCTGCCCCCTGCACATCGGCAGTGAAGCTATCCCCAATCATCCACGCAGTTTCCACATCTGGTAGTGTCTCCAGCGCGATCTTGAACGCGCGCGGGTGCGGCTTTTCGTAACCGATTTTCGCTGAATTGAAGACGTAGCCAACACGCGAAGTCAGCCCTAGATACTGCACAATATCTGTCAATTCGGGAACATGATTGGAGAGGATCACGTGGACCCACCCTCGCGCGGATAAAGCATCCAGAGTGGGCAATACGTCATCGAACAATCGCCAATAGTCAAAGTTCAGATACACAACGCGGAATCGACGCACCACTGTTCGTGCGCGATCCGCATCCAGCCCAACACCCCGGCACGCTCTCTCTAGAACCGGGTAAAGGGCCTCCCACCACATCTCTCCAGTCGCCAAATAGGGATGGGGATGTTCTGGTTGATGCCAGGGGAATCCAGTCTGCATATAGGGCCGAAGTTGTTCTGGGGTGATCGTGTGATCCGGCAACGCTAGCCTGATTGTCTCCAGCAACGAGGTCGTCCACGCGCCACCGCCGCTTCCGCTAACGCGATAGCCCAACGTGCCGTCGAAATCCCAGATCAAGTAACGCATAATTCCTGAAGGACGCGAATAGTTCACAGCGCCATTGTAATCCCGGTTGGACAAGATTGTCAAGCGTAGATATCATCAGGCGTACAGAACAACAGCAGAGCGGCGTACCCGGTGGTACGCCGCTCTGACACAAGCTATCGAGAATAGATCAGTAAACGACAGAGTCCTCCCAGTCCTTTTCCGGTAAGGGAAACTGCCTACGAATAAGATCCACCAGATCATTGGTCGAGTGAGCTGTGTGTTGCTCGCAGGCCAGCGTCACAACCTCGCTGTGTTCCGCATCCAGGCAAATGAAGGGGACGCCCGGCTGTTTTTGCAAAAGCGGTACAATCAGCTTAGAAAGCTCGATGACTGGGGTATCAAGGTCGAAAATCACCAGGTCTGGAGCAATCGTCCTCAAATGCTGCCCGACATTGGTGATCGTCGTGTCGACCCGGATCACATCCAACCCGTTTCGCTCCGTAAGACTAGCTTCCACGCCATCAATCAATAGTGTATCACCATAGAGAACGACAAGCCGTTTCTCGTCCATATGCAGCTCCTTTAAATTCAGTAGGTTGGACGGACGACGACAATAACTCCGCCGCTATATATTACGACGCACTAGTGGGACAAAGGATATGGGCATTATAGGGGGATTAAAAAGAAATCGCAAACTCGTTCTCCTAAAATAGCGACATCCCACCCGTAGAACGCAACGCTCATTTCTGGCGAAAGATCCGCCCCAACCACAACTGCTGATCATCTCGCCGCCTACCGTCCGCATCAATATACCACCAATCGTCCTCAAAGGCACGCCGGCCTTGCCCAGCTACACCTGGCAGATTAACCTGTCCTTTACCAGTAACCGGCTCCTTCGCACCATCCAGATCGGGGATCACATAACGCGCGAACCAAGCCTCCAATTGGGCCTCCATCTCCGCAAGGCGTGCTTGCTGCGCCGGATCATCGACGAGGTTGTGTTCTTCGTTGAAATCGTTGACCAGATCATACAACTCGTGTGGACCGTAAGGATACCGGTGAACGTACTTCCAGGTTCGCGTGCGGATCATACGGACGGGACCGTATTCATCGAAAACCACCACGTGATCGCGGTCCGGCATGCTTTCGCCGCGGAGCAATGGCGCGAAACTTTGCCCGGGAAGTAAAGCGGCGTCGGGATTTTCGAAACCGAGATAATCCAGCAGCGTCGGGAAAATGTCGTAATGGCTCAACAGACTGTCGTTGACGACGCCCTGAGGAACGCGCCCCGGTCGCGCAATCAAGGCCGGCACCTTGACCGAAGTGTCGTACATGTTCTGCGGGAACGTGCCGTTGCCCTTACCCCAAACACCGTGATGGCCCATGTTCATCCCGTTATCACCAGTGAAGATGACGAGTGTGTTCTCCAGCACACCTAACGCTTCTAATCGGTCGAGAAGCTGTCCCACGCCACGATCCAATCCGGTGATAGCGGCATAGTAACCGCTAAGCAGTTCATGCCGTCTCTCGCCCCGCCCGCGCGGCGCGGAATTGATCTGCCAGGGATGTCCACCGGGCACTTCGGGACACGTCTCGAATGGACAATCCCGGTAGAGTGCAACCAGATCATCAGGATGCTGGCCCTCGTCCCACGGCGAATGTGGTGCGGTGTAATGTACACTTAAGTAGAACGGACTGTCGTTGTCCGCCTGCGCGTCGAGGAACTTCAGGCCGCCTTCGGTGATGACGTCGGTGAGATAGCGCGTGTCGCGCTCGATGTGCCCTTCGCGGATGAAGTAACCGTTGTGGTAGTCGCCACCGCCGTAAGGGAAGATATTCCAGTACGCAAACCCTTTTTGCGGACGGAGACTGTCACCCAGGTGCCACTTGCCGCTAATACCGCAAACATAACCGTTCGCTGCCAACACGTCCGTGTAGGCTCGCATTCCCTTAAGGTATTCGATCTCGCAGTCATCGCCCCACCCCAGGCCGGGCGTACGCGCGGCGTCGAGGTTGCCCTTGCGGAGCCAATCGTGGACACCGTGTTGCGACGGGATGCGCCCAGTGAGAATCGACGCGCGCGCCGGCGAGCACACTGGCGACGCACAGAAGAAATTCTCAAAGCGCATGCCCATCGCGGCGATGCGGTCGAGGTTCGGCGTGTGGATTTCGGGATTCCCCGCGCACCCCATCGCCCAATAGCCCTGATCGTCGGTTAAGATGAAGAGAATGTTTGGTCGTTCTGGATTGTGACTTGCCATTGCACTCCTTTTCGTAAGTAGACGATAGACAGTAGACAGTATCGGAAAAAGTAAATCCTGTCTGTCGTCTACCGTTTACTGTCTACCTGTAAAGCATTTGTCCACGCGCGATGGCCTTGT